>JAXHTT010000001.1:0-81843 GCA_034190055.1 Pseudomonadota bacterium
GTTTGGAGGCAGAGCAAAATAATAAATACCTCGAAACCCAATTAGACGTTCTCACTCTAGAATTGGAGGAGCTTAATGAGCTAGTACGCAAGCGCATTGAAGTAGAAAACGAAGTGAGGGTAGAAAGTAACGTGTTGTTTACTTTCTTAAACGACATATTCGATAGTAGCCAAGAGCAATATGAAGGCCTTCAGTCTTCGAAAGCTCTGCTGCCTCTTGTATTACAAATCGCTCAAATTAATCAGCAATTCCAGTTACACCAATTAAGAAAGCTAGAGGGAGGCATTAAAAAAAGCATCACCGAGCTTAGAAATTCACAGCTAGATAAAAGCAGCAGTGAACTCGTTAATATGATGGAAGAGGGGGTGCTCGGGCAATCAGGCATGATAGAAAAGCAAGCCAATGTTATGCGTATTCGTGGTCGCTCAAGAGGACGTGGAAGTTTTGTTGAGCACCTGGCGGAAGAATTGGCAACAAATATTGAATTTGAAGCCTCATCGATAACTAAAGATGCTTCAATACATGCGTTAGATACAAACAAAGCGCTCTCAGAGCAAATAACCCTGTCGGTAACACTGTCAGTAGTTGTGATGTGTATATGCTTTGCGATTATTTTTTATGTTTACAAGCGCATAATCCTGCGCTTGATCGCATTAACAAATTTAGTTGAAAAAAACAGTGAGGAAGTAGCAAAGTTTGAAGGCAGCGACGAAATTTCTCGATTGGCTAAAACTTTTGCACTGTATTTTAAAAGGGTAAAAAGCCAAGAAGCAGAGCTAATCCGCTTATCACTAAGCGACCCACTAACTAATATTCCCAACCGAAGGGCGTTTGAAATAGAAATGGAAAAAGCTATTGCAATATCAAAGCGTCAAAAGTGGCCTTTGACTATGATCATGCTCGACGTTGATAGCTTTAAGTTATATAACGACAATTATGGCCACACGAAAGGAGATGAGTGTTTAAAGGCCGTTGCTATGGAACTCAACAATGTAGTGGCTCGCAATACTGATTTTTGTGCCCGTTATGGTGGGGAGGAATTTGTGGCAATATTGCCTAATACTGATGAAAAAGGGGCTAGAGTTAAAGCACAGGAAATAAGAAACGCCATCGAAGCATTAGATATAGCGCACGGCAAAAGCCCTGTTTCATCAGTAATTACTGCAAGCCTCGGAGTTGCGACCGCTGACTTCGCCAGTCAGCAAGAGTGGTCGCTAACCACAATTTTAAACATCGCTGATAAGGCGTTATATGAAGCAAAGTCTAGTGGCCGTAATTGCTGTGTCTATGCGAGGCTTACGTAACAAAAAAACTTCAGGGTCTATGCTCTAGCGCCTTTAGCCATTTATTCACTGCCTTGAAGCAAGGCTTCAATTATATTTTTGTTTTACGCTAAAAACTATGTGTCCTCTGCTATCTTTAATCAAACAAAGAAAACTAGCTAACCTTTTTAGGCATTGAATGTCACTATTTTGTATAGCTAGCGGCCTGTCGTGTGTATACAAGATAGCGGTTAGTTAAAGCGTCGAAGAAAGAGAAAACCTTAGTTCGTCAGGAGCACCGAATGTTTTTCAAAGATAAAGAATTGATAGCCGAGAACGCGCGTTTGAAAAAGGAAATAGAGGCATATCACACAGTTCAGGATGAACTTCGGGAGGAAATGCTTTTTATAGAGTTAAACCCTGACGGCAGAATTAATGCTATTAATGACTTATGCTCCCAGGCTACCGGCTACTCGTCCGGTGAGTTAGAAGGTAAACCTCTTGAAACTATGGTGAGCTCAACCACGCTCCGAAAACCTGCTGCACAAGATATGCTAGGCGCAATAAAAACGCATCGCCATTGGCATGGCGCAATTAGTTTTCTGGATGCGAAAGGACGAGAAATGTGGGTGCGCGGTATAGTGCAGCCCGTAGATGATGCTCACGGTAATGTGAGATATATCGCCTTCTACATGGCAGAGCAAACGCGGAATATCACCCATAGCAATGAATTGCGCGATATGATTGCTGCGCTTCACCGCTCATCTGCTGTCATTGAATTCAAGTTAGACGGGACGATAATAACTGCGAATGACAACTTTCTTCAAGGTATGGGGTACACCTTGGAGCAGATAGAAGGTCAGCACCACAGAATATTCTGTACCGAACAAGAAGCTAATTCAGACGAATATAAACACTTTTGGCGCGACTTAGCGGAAGGTAAGTTAGCGTCAGGTAGGTTTAAGCGAATAGATAGTAGGGGCAATGAAGTTTGGTTAGAAGCCTCGTATAACCCAATTAGAAATGAAGATGGAAACCTTTATAAAGTCGTTAAGTTTGCCACCGTTATTACTGAGCAAATGCAGCGTGAATTTGCTATTTCCGAAGCGGCTAACGTGGCGTTTAATATCTCGCAAGAGACTGGGGAGCAGGCACGCAAAGGTAATGAAGTGCTTAATGCAACTATGAGAGCAATGAATGAACTTACTACGCAGATGGGCAGTGCGAGTGAAGGCATTAAAGACCTCGACGAGCAATCTCAAAAAGTTGCCGATTTGGTTAAAAGTATTAGTGGAATAGCCGACCAAACCAATTTACTTGCGCTAAATGCCGCGATTGAAGCCGCTCGCGCGGGTGACCAAGGTAGAGGGTTTGCTGTGGTTGCAGACGAAGTAAGGCAGTTAGCTTCTCGAACAAGTAGTGCAACCGAGGAAATTGTTAACGTAGTTGTTGAGAATAGAAAACTTACTGAAAATGCGGTTCAACTGATAGAGGCGGGGCAAGAGAAAGCTCGCGATGCGTTGGAGTATTCAACACAATCAGGTAGTGCGATGGAAGAGATTCAGAACGGCGCCAACGAGGTGGTTAATGCCATAGGGCAATTTACTAAACGACTCTAGACCAGGGCGTCTATCACTTATGTTATCGCAATTATTGTTTCTATCTAGTTCAATCGTGGTGCTTATTTACTCGCACCATGGTTGAACAGCCCCCCCTTTTTGGTGCGCAAACACTTCTTTATTCGCAGATTATATAACTTAAAATTTTAATAACTCTTTACTAATCAGTTGTTTGTATTTTTGGCACGTTGACTGCTTTCTAATACGTGCAAAACACAGTTGCCATATAAGACAACAGGTGCGACACAGTGCTATAGCACTGTGTAAAGCACAATATTGTCCATAGTGTGAATAAGAAAAATTATTAGGAATCAGTGGAGAGTAGTAAGGAAGCTCCAACTTCTCCTACATTTATGGCAAATGATAATAACAATAAAAAAGATGGTTTTTTTAAGCTAAAGCTTTTATATAACCTCCCTTTAAGATGAGGTGTGTGAGCGGGAATTCCTGACTTACTTATTACAACTTGATGCGTTAGTAATTACTCCGATGTTACTAACACGGCAACGAAGCCCACCGTGCTAGACATGTAAATGTCTATAGCTGGTGGGTTTTTTTTTGGCTACGAGGAACACGTATGACTGGGTTAAAGACAACATCATTACTAAAACGCTTTAGAACGGTGGGCGCAAACGTTTGTGCTGCACTTGTCGTTTCTGTAGCAACATTTTCAACAACAGTTTCAGCACAAGCCCCCGCAGTTGGGTGGCCTGAAAAAGAAGAACTGAAGTTTGGTTTCATTAAACTGACAGATATGGCGCCGCTTGCTGTGGCGTACGAGAAAGGCTTTTTCGAAGATGAAGGGCTTTACGTTACATTAGAAGCGCAAGCTAACTGGAAAGTGCTGCTAGACAGGGTTATTGATGGTCAGCTAGATGGTGCTCATATGCTCGCTGGACAGCCTCTTGGTGCGACTATTGGTTTTGGTACCGAATCTCATGTAGTTACTGCGTTTAGCATGGACCTAAACGGCAATGGTATTACTGTATCAAATGAGATTTGGGAGAAAATGAAGGCGCACATTCCACAGGAAGATGGCAAGCCTGTACACCCAATCAAAGCTGACTATCTTAAACCGGTGGTTGATGAATACCGCAACGCTGGAAAACCTTTCAACATGGGCATGGTGTTTCCTGTTTCCACCCACAACTACGAGCTGCGTTATTGGCTAGCAGCAGGCGGCATTCACCCAGGTTATTACGCTCCTCACAAGGGTGATACAGCAGGTCAAATTGATGCACAAGCGCTATTGTCTGTAACGCCACCACCACAAATGCCAGCGACCATGGAAGCGGGCACTATTTATGGCTATTGCGTAGGTGAGCCATGGAACCAGCAAGCGGTATTTAAAGGTATCGGTGTACCCGTAATTACCGACTATGAAATCTGGAAAAACAACCCAGAAAAAGTATTTGGCGTAAGCCAAGGCTGGGCTGAAAAGTACCCAAATACTCACATCCGTGTGGTTAAAGCCTTAATTCGTGCAGCAATGTGGCTGGATGAAAATGACAATGCTAACCGCCCTGAAGCAGTAAAAATTCTTGCTAAGAGCAACTATGTTGGCGCTGACGAAGACGTACTGGCTAACAGCATGACGGGCACCTTCGAATACGAAAAAGGCGACAAGCGTGACGTGCCAGACTTCAATGTGTTCTTCCGCTACAACGCTACTTACCCGTACTACAGTGATGCAATTTGGTATCTCACACAAATGCGCCGCTGGGGCCAAATTTCAGAAGCTAAGTCTGACGATTGGTACAAAGAAACGGCCAAGAAAGTCTACAAGCCAGAAGTTTATGCCCAAGCTGCTAAAGCGCTTATCGCTGAGGGTAAAGCAAAGGCATCTGATTTCCCTGAGTTTGGAACGGAAACAGGTTATAAGCCGCCTCAGAGCGAGTTTATCGACGGTGTAACGTTTGATGGAAGCAAGCCTAACGCTTACTTAGAGCAATTTGATATTGGTCTTAAAGGCGACACTGTTCTGTAAGTGTCTCGTAAAGTTGCCTCGTCGACCCTCAGGTGAGACGGGGCATTCAAAGCGCAATAGCGCACATTAAATATCAGGAGCAAGCAATGAGCAAGATGACAACCATTCTTCGCCTTCCATCATCGTCGTCAAACGCGAACTCTTTATTGAGTCGTTTATATCAATCCACACCTGCGTTGTTGCTGCCTGTAATCGGCTTGCTGATGTTTCTGGCCATTTGGAATGGCGTTGCAAAAAGTATCGATACATCGTTAGGCCAATTTCCAGGCCCTTCACAAGTTTTTGAACAAGCGGGTGCTTTAATAGACGAGCATGTCGCCCAGCGTGAAAAGGCGGACGCGTTCTATCAACGCCAAGAAGCAAGAAATGCAGCTCGTGTGGCGCAAGACCCTACTTATGAGCCAAAGGTACGAGACTTTACCGGTGCACCTACTTTCTTCGATCAAATTTGGACCAGCCTCTACACGGTTATGGTTGGATTCTTTATTGCATCAGTAGTCGCAGTCCCATTAGGAATTTTGTGTGGTTTAAGTAAATCAGCCTACACGGCTATAAACCCGCTTATTCAATTATTCAAACCCGTTTCGCCACTAGCATGGTTACCATTAGTTACTATGGTAGTAAGTGCGCTTTATGTAAGCGAAGACCCAGCGTTTTCAAAGTCGTTTGTTACTTCTGCCTTCACGGTCTCGCTTTGCTGCCTATGGCCAACCCTTATTAACACTGCGGTAGGGGTGTCAAACATTGAAAAAGATCTTATCAACGTGAGCAAAGTGTTGCGTCTTACGCCTTTTGCTCACCTTACGAAAATAGTACTGCCATCTTCAATTCCAATGATTTTCACTGGGCTTCGATTATCGCTTGGTATCGGTTGGATGGTACTCATAGCAGCAGAGATGCTTGCCCAAAACCCAGGGTTAGGAAAGTTTGTCTGGGATGAGTTTCAAAACGGTAGCTCAGAATCCTTAGCCCGAATCATGGTGGCAGTATTAACTATCGGTGTAATCGGCTTCGTACTAGACCGTTTAATGTTATCAATTCAGCGCGCGGTAAGCTGGGATAAGTCGAGCGTATTACGCTAATTTTGAGGAGAAATTTATGCACACTAAACACTTAGAGTTAGAGCAGGTAGGTATCGACTTCCCAACACCCAAGGGGCCATTTACTGCGCTTCAAGATGTAAACCTTAAAATTAGCAAAGGTGAATTTGTTTCATTGATTGGCCACTCTGGTTGCGGAAAGTCGACAGTGCTAAATATTATCGCGGGCTTACACCAAGCGACTTCAGGAGGCGTGATATTAGATGGCGCTGAAGTGAAGCAGCCTGGACCTGAGCGCGCCGTAGTATTTCAAAACCATTCGCTATTACCCTGGCTTACTGTTTATAAAAATGTTGAGCTGGCCGTTAAATCGACCATGCGAGGTAAGAGTAAAGGCGAGATGCGCGAATGGATCATGCACAACTTAGAGCTTGTACACATGACTCACGCACTCGACAAATTGCCAAGTGAGATCTCAGGGGGGATGAAACAACGAGTAGGTATTGCCCGCGCGTTGGCAATGGAACCTAAAGTGCTATTGATGGACGAACCGTTTGGCGCGCTTGACGCATTAACGCGCGCACACCTTCAAGACTCTTTAATGGAAATACATGCTGACTTGGGTAACACCGTCATCATGATTACTCATGATGTGGATGAGGCCGTGTTGCTATCTGATCGCATCGTAATGATGAACAATGGGCCCGCCGCCACCATTGGTGAAATTCTAGATATTGAGTTGCCTCGCCCGCGTGACCGATTAGCACTTGCCGACAACAAACAATATAACCACTACCGACATGAGGTATTAACCTTCCTTTACGATAAGCAGAAAAAGGTTGAAACCGTTACTTCACGTACTAACAACGGAACATCAAAACCCAGCGGGGTGACATCTGAAAAAAAAGACACTAAAAAATCAGATGCTGCCTAGCACTATCGGCATCTGATAAGGGCGGTAGTTGTACCGCCCACAACGTATAACTTTCACTTTTCAACCGGCATTTTTATGCTGGCTGGGTAAGTGTTGACTAATAAAAAACAAAACCGAAAAACCGATAGGGAACACGCATGAACACGTTTCAAAAACTAAGCATTAATATGTTAGCTGCCTCTGTTATGGCAGTACTAGGTGGCAGTGCAATGGCTGCTGATATTCACACTGCGTTAAGTGACTCAAAGGCATGGGCTGACCTTAATTTGCGTTATGAGGCCGTAGATCAAGACAACGCGCTAGAAGATGCAAGCGCGTTGACCTTACGTACACGTTTAGGCTTTAGCTCAGGAAGTGTTAATGGTTTCTCATTTACCGCCGAGGTTGAAGACAGCCGCATTGTAATGGGGCAAGATGAGTTTACCGTAGGGCCTACTGGCTTCAATGTGGGTGAATACTCTGTTATTGCTGACCCAGAAACGACCGAAGTTGACCAAGCCTTTATTCAATACAAAACAGATGGCTTTACAGCCAAAGTTGGGCGCCAAGTTATTACGCTAGACGACCACAGATTTGTTGGTCACGTTGGCTGGAGACAGGACCGCCAGACCTTTGATGCCGTAAGCGCAAAATATGCGGCAACTGACAATCTAGCGCTTTTCTATAGCTATTTATATAAACGTAACCGTATTTTCGCCGAAGCTGCTGATTTAGATTCAAAAGATCATATCCTTCACGCTACTTATAAGTCGAAAATCGGTAAGTTTGTGGCTTATGCGTATCTATTAGAAGTAGATAACGATACAGACAATGCTCTGGATACATATGGCGTAAGCTATGATGGAAAGATGAAAGGGGACAGCGTAAATTGGGCTTATGGCGCTGAGTTTGCTACGCAATCCAGCGAAGCTGGCGCGGGAGAAACAGCCACTGATTTCGACGCGTCTTACCTAAATGCTTATCTAGCCGCAACCTTCTCTGGCGTAACCGCTAAAGTCGATTATGAAGTGCTGGGTTCAGATGATGGGCTGTATGGATTTGCAACGCCTCTTGCTACCCTACACAAGTTTAACGGTTGGACCGATCAGTTTTTGGGTACGCCAGCACAAGGCTTACAAGATCTTAAATTTTCACTTTCTGGTGGCCTAGCCGGTGGTAAGTGGCTTTTGGCTTATCATGACTTTAGCGCTGACGACAGCAGCAATGGCGTTGATGATTTAGGTAGCGAATTCAATGTTCAATACACTAAGAAGTTTGCTGGTAAGTATAATTTCGGCATCAAGTACGGTACTTACGACGCGGGCGATATAAAAGTAGATGCTAACCGCTTTTGGATGTGGGTTGGTACACGTTTTTAATTGCTATGCAAAGTAACTCTCAGACCTAGCATAGCGTTACAGCTTCACCAAACTTTGATTGGCTAAGTCGTTACTGACTTAGCCAGCCTTTTTCAACGGCTATATCTAGCTGCTGCATAACATAGTCCCACAGTGCTGGCGCACACGATTTTAAATGTGCATTTCGCGCCTCAATTTTCTCTCTTGCAATACGGTGACGCTTCCAGCTTCCCCCATTGTCTTTCATATTTTGAAATACAGGAAGTACTCGGTCCATGGCTTTAGCAAACTCTGCATCAGCGGTTTCCGCGGCTTCAAACTCAAGCCATAAATTGAGCAGTTCGCTATCAAGTGGGCTTGGCAATAAGCCAAAAATGCGCTTAGCGGCCGCAAGTTCCTTCTCCGCTTGTGCATCATGGTCGGCTTGCTGGTTAAACGCAAACATATCACCAGCGTCAATTTCTACGATATCGTGAATAAGGATCATGCGAATAACGCGTGTGATATCAATTGCCTTGGCTGCATATTCACTCAACATGTTTGCCATTAATGCGACATGCCAACTGTGCTCTGCGGAGTTTTCTTGACGATAATCATCACTTGGAAGTGTAATCTGGCGCTTAACCGCTTTGAGTTGATCAAGTTCACAAATGAATTCGGCAAAGTCACTAACAGCATGCATGTGAAAAGGCTCCTGGGCATAAAAATGGGCGCCTTAGCGCCCATTCAATTATTGAGGGTAAAATGTGAAGCGTAATTGATAAAAAACAATTACTTCTGTTCTGATAACCACACGATAAGATCAGCTATGTCATCAAAGGTCATATCAGAGGTAAACGTTGGCTGATATTTTCCGTTGATAATAAAGCTAGGCACACCTGTTAGGTGCTCACGGTACTCATCGATTTGCTGTTGGTTTTTACGCACCATGCTATTAACGCCGAAGCTCTTCGCCATTTTATCAAATTCTGCACCGTCGACGCCGTTAACAACAAAGATGTTGCGAAGGTCTTTCAGCCCAGTGATAGACGCGCGCTGTTTATGAATGTAGTTAAAGATAGCACCGTTCATTGCATCTTCTTGCTTCATTGCACGTGCAATAAGCATGGCTTTAGTCGCATCGTCTTGAACTTCCGGGCCGGTAAAGCGCATAAAGTTTACGTGTACTTTATTGAACTTAGTGCCGTCGCTTTTCTTTTCTTTAATTTGTGCAACGATTGGCTCAAATTGGAAGCAGTGAGGGCACCAAAATGAGAAGTACTCAGTAATGACGGGTTTATCTGTGGCTTCTTTATCTAGCACTTTATAGTGTGTGCCTTCTTTCCATTTAGACGCTGGCTCTTGAGCGCAAGCTGTTAATGGCAAAAGCATTGCCATGACAAACATTACTGCAAACTTTTTCATGGATTATGATCCTGTATTAAAAAACAATCTTTCGAGGTGAGATTATCACAGCCTTATTCGCTTAACTAGGACCTGTTTTACTTCAAAGTCTTAGTACGCGATAAGCTCACTAAAAAACGGGATTCAACGACAAGGTTTACGTTTTATCGCGAAAAAACACTGTTCTTACATAGAAAGCAAAAAATAGCTGGATAACTCCGTTGTCTACAAGGCGAACAACTGATACAGGGTAAATGCTCAACCATGAACAGAATATGAATTTTACGAAGTGTGAATGTACGTCAGTGCGTAGTAGGGGGTAGGTAAATGCTTTGGACCATATCAGAAGTAATACTGAAAAATAGCGCTGTAGGAAAACCAAGTTCAAGAAAGCATAAGAGAAGGGTTACAAATAAGCGCAACCCTCCAATTTGTTGAATATAGACCAACCTTTATGTAAAGAGGTAAGTCTTACTTATGTTAGCTACATGGTGTAGTTAACAGAAAGTAGCGCACGGCGCTCTTGACCAGCGTAGCCTACAATGTCTTCATAGTCGGCATCGAATGCATTGTCGACTTTCAACGAGACCTGCCATTGACTATCAATTTGATAACCTAAGTTAACGGTAGCAAGGGTATAAGCTGAAAGTGCCAACGTTTGTGACGGCTCAGGGAATGGAGGGAAGAAGGTGTCGAAACGGCTTCCGGTGTAAGCCAGCTTGGTATAGAAACTGAACTTATCTGTTCCAAAGTCAGTGGTATAAGTTATCGAGCCTTGATGGCGAGCGCGACGTAACTCGGTGCTTGTGATACCACTGTCAGTTTGTTTAGCGTCTAAATAGCTGTAGGCGGCGGTAAGGTCACCATAGCCACTGTCCCAATTTAGCTCTACATCAATCCCTTCTCGTGAACTTTCTCCGTCGATATTATCAGCACTGAACGCACCCAAGTCAGATACAAAAACAAAGCCGTTAATTTCGTCTTCAAGATCGGTGGTATAGGTACTGATTTGACCAGAAAGCGATTGCCAGTTGGCTTTAACACCTACTTCCCACTCTTCACTGGTTTCAGGCTCTAGGTTAGGGTTTCCGATGAAGCTTGCTGGGAAATAACCAAAGCGTTCAGTAAAGGTTGGTGTTTTAACGGCTCTACCATAGCTTGTGAAAAAAGCGTAGTGGTCGTTAAGTTGCCATGTGAGACCGCCGCGATAGCTTACGGCATTGTCGAACTCACTATTGTTGTCGAACCTTGCGCTTAATGTTGCGGTTAGCGACTCGGTTAGCTGGCCATTTGTCTCGGCAAATACGCTGTAGGTGTTGTCGTGCTGTTTTTGATTAGGATCGCCAAATACAATAGGACCGCGCTGGGTAAAGAGACGCTGCAAATATTCAACACCGCCTGCAAAATTCCAATTGTCGACTGTATAAAATCCTGTCCAGTTTAACTCTATGCGCTCACCGGTAGTGCCGCCTGTGTCCGCGCCTGACTCAGTGTTGTCGTTCTCATCTTTGCGATAGTGTGCACTCAGCGCTGAGCGATAGCCTGTGTTTTCAGGGGCGAATTCCCATTTTAATTTTGCACTAATTTGCGTGCCATCTGTTACGTTGTCTGTATCAGCGGGAAGGCCGGTTGTCACAAAGTCAGTGCCGTCGTAGTCGTTTTCGTAATGAACTGTGCGAAGGTTAGCAATTAACGTATGCTCAGACGTTACTGCATAATTAAGATTAATGCCTGCCGTCATGTTGTCGTAGCCATCATCTTCGTTACCTACACGAGATACGTTGTCACCGTCAGTACGTATGTAGCTGGCGTATGCAGAAATTCCTACGTTATCACTTTGCGAGCGCGCGTTCATACTGCCCTGCAACGTACCTTGTGTACCAACACCTGCAGAAAAATCTACGTGTGATATATTGTCGGCAAACTGGCCTGATTTTGTCGTAATGCTTAGTACGCCACCAATTGCACCACTTCCCCACCTTGCACTTTGCGGACCGCGAAGTAGCTCAATACGCACTACGTTGGCGCTAGTTAAGTGAGCAAGGTCAACAAGACTTCCTTGGCCTACATCGTTGGCAACCACGCCATCAATTAAAACGAGCAGATGGTTGGTTTCACCGCCGCGCACGCGAAGCTCGGTTAAACCACCGGGGCTGCCTGACTGGGACAAACTGACGCCAGGTAAGCCGCGAATAAGGTCGGTAAGTTGAAGTGCGCCCGATGCTTTAATGTCGCTTTCAGTCAGCACCGATACTGAGCCAGGCAGTTTAGTTAGCGAAATAGGTAAACGGGTGCCGGTGACGGTTAGCGTTTCAATATCTTGGTTTGAAGTTTGCGCGAAGGCAGGTGTGCTTAAGCACGAAATAACTGCAGCGCTAAGGGCTGCTTTAGTAAAATGTGTACGCATGGTTTTTATATTATCTTTGATGCGCTCCACCCGAGCACATGATGAGTGAAAGTGCACGTTCTTGCTTAATTATGGATGTGAGCAAGCATACGACACCATGAAGTACAGGCCGGTATCCGGGCTTACTCGCCAATACCGATAAGGTAATGGCTCTTTTGCCTTCCCATCTAGTAGCGTCTAATTGCGCTGAAGCGTGTTGACGTATAAAAGACAGTGGCGAATGAAAAGAAAACGACAATGCGTTGAGTTTACCGTTGCGGGGGCAGCATCAGCTTTTCACTGATTTCCCGTTTAACTATTGTCACAGTAGTAGTTATGGAGCGCGACAAAAGCACCTACACAGCGCGATTATATAGAACTTAAAAAGTGATAGCGAATACGGTTTCTTATAAGTTACGCTTTTTCGATTTGTATAAAAACATCGAAAAAGCGCGTTGATAAGTAATGTAAAAGTTGAATCAGTAACCTAGTTTCAACGGGGGCTCTTGGAGTGCAGATAGCTGTTCTTTAAGGGCAAGTATTTGGCCTTCCCAATATTTGTCTTCAGCAAACCAAGGGAACGCACGAGGAAACGCAGGGTCTTCCCACCGACGAGAGAGCCAAGCCATGTAATGCACCATGCGCATTGCTCTAAGCGGTTCGATAAGCGCTAACTGAGCCGTATCGAATTCGTGAAATTCTTCGTAGGCCTCTACTAGGGTATCTAGCTGCAAAAGCTGCTGTTGGCGATCGCCACTTAACATCATCCACAAATCTTGAATAGCTGGCCCCATACGGCAGTCATCAAGATCAACGAAGGTCGGACCGTCGCGCCACAAAATATTGCCGGGGTGGCAGTCACCGTGTAAACGAATATTCGATGTGGGGTTGTAGGCGTTAAGGGTCGTGTCAATCACGGGGTTGAGTATGGCAAAAAAAGCCGTTTTTAGATGCTCGGGTAACAGAGTACTCTGCTCAAGTGCCTGTTTGGGCTCTTTAAGATAACTTTCAATCTCAATGGAAGGGCGATGAGTAAATCCTTTAGCTGAAGCGACGCGATGAATACGACCAATGAAACGCCCCATCCATTCAAGCTGATCAAGGTTATCATTTTCAAATTGTCTACCGCCTACAGAAGGGAATAGCGCAAATCGATAGTCCGTTTCAGCCACCGTATGATGGTGCAGCGTGTTACCGTTTAAAGCTATAGGGGCTGCCAATGGGATTTCGTTATCCATAAGCTCTGCGGCAAACTCGTGCTCTTCAAGAATTTGCGCATCTGTCCATCGACCTGGGCGATAGAATTTTGCCACATAGCGCTGGCCGTCTTCAGCTAAAAATTGATAAACGCGGTTTTCATAGCTGTTGAGCGCAAGTAAGCCGCTTTGAAGAAAAATGCCCTGACTTTCCAGGGCATCTAGTATGGTGTCTGGGCTAAGCCCAGAAAAAGAAAAATCTGTCATCGATAAAGGAATTTGGTTGGTTCATCAACAGTAACCGTTTCCCCATCAATAGTGGTGGTTACACTGATAAAAATATCGGTAACCGTATCTTCCAGATTATAAGCGTCCGTTGCAACAGAAATCGGCGTACTGTAAACCGCACCACCTTTAACTGTCACCTCTTGCTCACCTATATATTCGTAGTCAGGAAGACCTTTTACAGCAATGGTATACGTTTGCTCTTGCTGGGTTTTATTGAGTACTTTTATGGTATATACGTTCTCGATAAGCCCTTCGTTGGTCTCGCGGTACAGTGAATTTCTGTCGCGGATGATGTCCACTTCGGTTGGACTGCGCATCCAAATATTGGCGAACAACAAGCCCGTCATAACCAAAAGGACGACAAAGTAACCAATTAGCTTAGGACGAAAAACGTGGGTCTTGCCGCCCGCAAGCTCTTCCTCTGAAGTGAAGCTTATTAAGCCTTTGGGGTAACCCATTTTATCCATAACGCCGTTACATGCATCAACACAGGCGCCGCAGTTGATGCATTCGTATTGAAGGCCGTTGCGAATATCAATTCCAGTTGGGCAGACTTGAACACATAAATTACAGTCGATGCAGTCACCTAAGCCTTTTTCCTGCACCTGCTCGTGACTTAGTTTTCGAGGGCGTGGACCGCGTTGTTCGCCCCGTTTTGCATCGTAGGATACAGTGAAAGTATCTTTGTCGAACATGGCAGATTGGAATCGTGCATAAGGACAAATGTGCGTGCACATAATTTCACGCATATAGCCTGCATTTCCGTAGGTACAAACTGCAAAAAAGATAACTGAGAAACCCGCCCAGAAGCTGGTCTCAAATGTGACAAAGTCAACAAACAGAGCGTCAATAGGGGTGAAGTAGCCAACAAAGGTTAATGCAGTTAATAGTGCTACTAGTACCCAAGCGGTATGCTTAGCTGTTTTACGCAAGAATTTGTCTGTATCCATCTTGCGCGCATCAAGGGCTATACGCTTATTTCGTGGGCCTTCGAACTTTTCTTCAAACCAAGTGTATATGTATACCCATGTTGTTTGTGGGCACATAAAGCCACACCACACTCTACCGGCAAAGGTGGTGACAAAGAACAACGCAAAAGCCGAAACAATGAATATATAAGCCAGTAAGGTAAGGTCTTGAGGCCACAAGGTCAGCGAGAAAATAGTAAAACGCTGTTCGCCGATATCAAGCAGTACTGCTTGATGTCCGTTGTACTGAATCCATGGGATGATGGCAAAAAGGGCTAGAAAAAAAAGACCAAAGAAACGTCTAAACGTTTCCAAAGGGCCCTGAACTGCGCGCACATAAATGCGGCTACGGGAATCATGTCGTTTACCCTCAGTGGCCCCTTTGGGTTTATGTACTTTTACCGGTGTTACGTTTTTGACCGGTATTTGTTCATTCATAGCTTAACCTTTTGTGACGTAACAAACTGCCAGTGCAGTATAACTGCGTTCAATCAGTCATATTTAATATAGATCAATAATGCGGCGTATGGTCTACCTTTTTAAACTTTCAGTCAATACTGAAAGTTCAGAAAATAATGTGATTGGTTCTTTCCTTAGCGACATTATGTCATTTTGTAAATTTTTAAATACAGTGCCGTGAATAGTGAGTATTGAATGGGGCCTGTAAGAAAATAATAAGACATACCTTAGTATCAACTGATATGTTTACAGAGGGTTAGATGGCACACTAATCTTGAACGCATTAATGTGGTCAATTGGCGCCCAAACCATGTACAGTGGA
The DNA here is from genome assembly GCA_034190055.1 of Pseudomonadota bacterium. Taxonomy (GTDB): domain Bacteria; phylum Pseudomonadota; class Gammaproteobacteria; order Enterobacterales; family Alteromonadaceae; genus Alteromonas. The sequence continues at coordinate 15,182 of JAXHTT010000001.1, forward strand.
CGTTGTTGTAAAATAAATTAGCAAAGCATTTATTGAGCATATTGTATTTGATGTATGCTCCAAGTTGGCGCTATTTGTTGTAAACGTCTATCAAAATTAGCTGAGAAGTCATGTTAAGGTTCTTTATTATCGCTGCGGAGATTATTGTTTTAGTAATCGTACTGCGTTCTCCATTTGTTCAGTATCTCTTTGAAGATATTCAGCACTCAGTGTCTGAATGGCTGGTGACTATAGCCACACTACCAGAGCGAAAAGAGTTGGGTAGTCTACAAGACAAATTAAACATCGAGTTAAGTCCTTTAAAGCCTTACCAGCAAAACTATATAAAACAAATTACTTCCGATGCCGCGAGCGTAAAACGCTTTCATCACACCTATTGCGAAAACAATGACATAAACCCTAACTTCACGGGAACTAAACGCGCAAAACTGTGCCTAATCATTAAACAGTCGCCGGTTATGCAAGTTTCAGAGTGACATTAGCTTTTTATTTAAGAAAGTATTGAATATAAATTTTTTCTAATATCTCTTTGGTTATAGACTTTCTTAAAGCCTGCTAAACTCGGGTGAAAACGACTGAATTTAGGAGCATTAAAGTGAATAAATTACGTACTTTTTCTTGTTTAAGCTGCGCCGCAACGGTAGGGCTCCTTGCGTTTTTTGCGCCAACCCAAGCCGCTGAGGTGGAGATAACGTGGGAAGAGCCAAAGTCTTATAGCGACGTTAGGCCTACCAATGAATCTCGTAAACGTTTCCGTGAGCGAACGTTAAAAGAGTTGGAAGAGCACATTACAGAATTGGCAAGTGACTTACCCGAAGCTCAGGTATTGTCCATGATAGTAACAAACGTAGATTTGGCAGGACAAGTTTGGCCAAGTCAGTTTGTAGGTTTTGGCAACGGAGCAGGCAGTGATGTGCGTATTATTAGGCGTGTTGATATCCCCAGAATGACATTCAGTTATTCGCTGTCTAATGCTGATGGGCAAGTCATTTTGAGCGCTGATGATGTGAAGCTGAAAGACATGGATTTTATGGAATCAAATATTCGTCACAACCGCACCGAGTCTTTATCGTACGAGAAAGCTATGCTAGACGACTGGTTTGCGGGTACGTTTTCTACGCAAGTCGCGGCAAACGATTAATACCCTCCCTTAAAAAGGCAACAAAAAAGGTCACATGCAGTGACCTTTTTTGCGCTCTTAGCCCAACCTTATTGGGCTAAGAATGCGTATTTTGATTATAGGTAATCAAATTCATTGCCTGATATAGCAAGCGTGCTTTCAGGGCCAGCTTTGTATGCCGCTTTGTGCGCATCGCGGCGTACTAAGATACGCTCCATGTAGAAGTCACGAGTCTTCACTTTAGAAGCGGCAAGTACCGCATTGCCTGATGCCTGAGCTTTGTCTGCCATGCTGTACCAAAGTACACCAATAAGCGAGTAAGAACTGTAAGCGAGATAGTCACATGCAGCTGCCGCAGCAGTTGTCGCATCCATCCCCAAGCAGTCTGCTGACGATGCGCGCCAGTCATCAAGAATACCTTGTGCTAGACCTTTTGCTTCACTATCTTGGATATCACTAATCAATGCATTGAACGCATTATAAGTAGCTTCCATCATCTGTCCGCCATCGCGGGTTAGCTTACGACCGATTAGGTCTAACGCCTGTATGCCGTTTGTTCCTTCGTAAAGCATTGCAATGCGCACATCGCGCATAAGTTGCTCCATGCCCCATTCACGAATAAAGCCGTGACCACCGAAAACCTGTACGCCCAAGCTGGTGGTTTCAAGGCCCATATCGGTCATAAAGGCTTTGCAGATAGGCGTTAGAAATTGAAGGACCTTGTCGGCATCTTCTTTTTCCTGTCCTTCACCAAGTTTCTCTACGTCCATAAACTTAGCGTAGAAAAGTGAAAGTGCACGGCAGCCCTCAATCAGTGATTTCTGCGTGAGCAACATGCGGGCTACGTCAGGTTGAAATACGATTGGGTCTGCTTTGCCCTCTGGGTTTTGGATACCCTGAGGTGCGCGAGACTGCACACGTTCGCGAGCGTAGGTGAGCGCGCCTTGGTACGAGGCTTCTGCCGCCCCCAAACCCTGAAGACCTACCTGGAAACGTGCGTCGTTCATCATAGTGAACATGCATGCTAAGCCTTGGTTTTCTTCACCAACAAGGTAACCTGTTGCGCCGTCGAAATTCATCACGCAAGTCGGGCTCGCCTTGATCCCCATCTTGTGTTCAATGCTTCCTACTGAAAGGCTGTTTGCTTCACCAGGCTCATTACTAGCATCTGGAAGGAACTTGGGCACTAAGAACAAGCTTATACCCTTAACCCCTTTAGGTGCGTCAGGTAGACGAGCAAGCACAAGGTGAATAACGTTCGAGCTCCAGTCGTGATCACCGGCAGTGATAAAAATCTTGTTGCCTGTTACCTTGTAGCTGCCGTCGCCTTGTGGCTCTGCTTTAGTGCTTAGCAGGCTTAAGTCTGTTCCTGCGTGAGGCTCGGTCAGGTTCATGGTACCTGTCCACTCGCCGCTAATTAGCTTGGCAAGGTAAGTATCTTTTAGTTCTTTGCTTGCGTGCTTAGTCACCGCAAGTGTTGCGCTTTCTGTAAGCATAGTGGTTAAGCGCCAGCTAAGGTTCGCTGCGTTTAACATCTCGTGAACTGGCACGGCCATCGTATAGGGCAAGTCTTGCCCATCGTACTCGGCAGTGCCTAGCATGGCATTCCAACCGTTCGCAACGTATTCTTGATAAGCGTCTGCAAAGCCTTTAGGCGTGGTGATTTTACCGCCCTCTAGCTTACAGCCTTCTTCATCACCTTCACGATTGAGTGGGGCAACTACATCTAGGGCAAACTTTGCGCCCTGCGCGATAATTTCGTTGGCCAAGTCGCTATCAAAATCGCTGATACCGAGCTTTTCATAATGGGCATCGAGTCCAAGCCAGTCTTTTAATAAAAACTGAAAATCAGTTGTAGGGGCGTGGTACAGAGGCATGGAAGACTCCTTTTTCAAACAAGTGTTTTAATTTGACTTATTATAGTCACAAAAAGCCTAGTCCGAATAGCCCGTTAAAGGAAAGTTAATAATAAATTTGCGTGATAAGAGGCGGAAGGGAGCGGCTTGTTAGCGTGTAGGAGAGTTATCTAAGTGACGCCCCTTGCATTTCACATTCTCACTGGCATGCTTAGGCTAAATTATCCCATTTATTTACGCACCTTTTTGACACGGTACAAATCTATATGAATTCAGATAGCGCTAATAACAACCCTAAACAACCTAATAATAGCGAAAAGCGCCCCGTTTGCGTTGTCACAGGCGGAAGCTTGGGTATCGGTTTCGCGGTATGCAAGTTGTTTAGCGAAAATGGCTATCAAGTGGTTAACTTAGATATAAGAAACTTTGAGCAAGCTGTGCCTAACGCTATTTGGAAGCCTTGTGATGTAAGCGTGGTAAGTAACGTTGAGGCTGCCATCGATGAAGTTACAGCGGCTTATCAACGCATAGACGCTTTAGTGTGTAATGCGGGTATCCACGTTTCAGCGACTATTGAAGATACTGACGAAGCTCTGCTTGATAAGGTACTTAGCCTGAATGTTAAAGGCGCTTATGGCGCAATCAAATCTTGCTTGCCGACCATGAAAGAGCAGGGGAGTGGCGCCATTGTTGTGATGGGTTCTGATCAGTCTTTTGTAGGAAAGCGAAATTCTTTTGCTTACGGCGTAAGTAAAGGAGCACTGGCGTCTATCGCAAAAACCACGGCACTTGATTATGCCCCATACAACATTCGCGTAAACGCGGTTTGTCCGGGTACTATTGAAACGCCCTTGTTTCATAACGCCATTAATAATTATGTGGCACGTTCTGGGGCAGATAAAAATGAAGTGGTAGCCGAAGAAGCCGCAGCTCAACCCATTGGGCGGTTAGGTCAGCCAGAGGATGTAGCAGAACTGACCTATTTTTTATGTAGCGATAAGGCATCTTTCATCACGGGAAGTTTGTACGCAGTGGATGGGGGTTACACGGCTCAATAAGAGGCACAGAAAGCGCTGCTCAATAGTGAGAGAGCCAATAAGCGATGGAAAAAGCGCTACAGTTAACTGCATAAACTCAGGGTTAAAGCATTAAATCATGGTTCAGCATTCACAAACGTGGGTAGACCCTCATATTCATCTTTTTGCTTTAGATGAAGGTCAGTACGATTGGCTAAAACCCACTAATGCGCCTTTTTGGGCTGATAAGAGAAGTATTGCCAAAAATACCACAGAGACGATGCTTTATCGGGCTTCTCTAGGGCAGCTTTGTGGGTTTGTGCATATTGAAGCGGGGTACGATAACAATAGACCGTGGCGAGAAATTGCCTTTCTAGAGCGTCATTGTACACTGCCATTTCGCTCGGTTGGTTGCATAGATTTAGCTGGAAACAGCGTTGGCAGTCATATTGATAAGCTAGGGCTGCATTCCTCTGTATCAGGCCTTCGTCATATTTTAGATGATGATGCTGAAACGCTTTTGCGCGCCCCTAAAGTAAAGTGGGCGCTTAGACGCATGGCTTCTAAAGGCTTGTCTTTTGATGCTCAGTTAGATATTGCGGATAGTAATGCCGTAGCTGCATTACTTAACGTATTAGAACAAAACCCAGCTTTGAAAGTAGCAATCAACCACGCCGCTATTGCGCCATTTGATACAAAGAGCTTGGCGTTTAAAACATGGCGACAAAACATTCGGGTCTTGAGTGAAACCGGGCAGGTTGCGTTTAAGTTTTCGGGATTAGAAATGCAAGACCGCAGATGGAACTGGCAGCGGGCTTACTATATTTTTGAAACCTTATTAAGCACAGTTGGCACAAGTCAAATCATGTTTGCAAGCAACTTCCCGCTGTGCCAGTGGGGAATGTCTTATGCTGCGCTTTGGCATGGGTTCTCAGATATGATAGCGCCGCTTTCTGAAGCTCAAAAAGCGGCGCTGTTGTCTATAAACGCTAAGCAGTGGTATGGCTTTGCTTGAGCGCTAGCCTGTAACAAGCCTCATAGCTTATTCCGGCGCCGTTAACTTACTAGTTGGCAGGAGCGCCGGAATGTAACTTTGCTATTTAAGTTCCGTTACCGTCATGTGTGGCGAGCGGTAAACCACCTCATCATTTAGGTCGATACCAATTCCCGGCGTGTCAGGCGCTTCTATAAAGCCGTTAACTGGCTGAGGGTCTTGAATACAAAGCTCACGGTTCCAATCTTTGATGGCATAGGTATGATGCTCGTGTATTAAAAAGTTTGGAATAGCCGTTTCTAGATGCAAACTTGCCGCCGTAGCAACTGGGCCACCGCAAACGTGAGCCTGAACGCGCACGTCGTAGATGTCGGCATAGTCACATACTTTCTTCGCTTCTGTAAAACCACCGCAAAGGCCAACGTCAGGTTGAAGTACATCAAGAGACTGGTCTTCAAGGTACGGCCGAACGTCCCAACGGTGATACAAGCGTTCACCACCCGCAATCGGCACGTTGACGTTCTTCGCCACTTTGTCGTGAAGCTTAGAGTTAAGGTAATTAACCGGCTCTTCGTAATACAAGCAGCCAATTTCTTCTACGATATCGCCGAGCTGAATGGCCGTTGATGCACCTAACAAGCTGTGACATTCAAAGATGATGTCACCATCTTCGCCCATGGTGTCTCTAATTGCCTGAAGGCGAGCTTTGAAAAGTTTAAGCTCGGGCTTAGTAAACAGCTTGGTTCTGTCAAAGTGGGTGTTGCCATCTTTATCGTAAACGATAGGGTCAACTTTTACTGCATCGTAACCGTCTTTCAGCGCTTTTTCAGTGGCGCGAGCATAGTCAGCAGGGTCGTTAAGCTTGGTGACTTCTTTATCCCAGTCAAATTGTAGCTGGCTGGCATAGCTGCGAAGTTTGCCATTTGTTTTACCACCAAGTAGCTCGTAAACAGGCAAACCAAGTGCTTTGCCTTTAATATCCCAAAGCGCGGTATCAATGGCGCTCATCGCGGAATAAATCACCGGGCCGCCGCCTAGTCCCCAAAAACCCTCGCGCAGCATTCTCGACCAAAGTAACTCAGTGTGGAAAGGGTTAAAGCCAATTAGCATGGCTTCGGCTATTTCCTTAATCATATGCGCAGCGGCGCTGTGGCCCCAGTCATAAGCAAGTCCCGCTTCACCTACGCCAGTAATGCCTTCATCAGTATAAACGCGCACAAAAACAGGGTTCCACTGTGGGCGTTTAGGGCATTCGATATCAAAAATTTCTACTTTGGTGACTTTCATATTTTTTAGCAATTCCTGTTTGAAATAAGTTGGCGTTTGGCTCAATTATTCGCAAAAACTTGGGTCTAATTTATAGGCTTTGCGCAATATAGCAGGCCATGCTTTTTGGCCGCCAGTTTCGCCGCTGTGAACAACGTTTGCCTGGGCGTATATACCATCAATAATGCTTTGCGGTATTTCGATAACTTCTTCGTTAGATTGCATCAACGCAAGCTGAATTTCGCACGCACGCTGTAAATCGTAAAAGCGCATAAAGGCGTCGCCAACAGTCGGACCAAGGGTTAGACCGCCATGGTTAGGTAAAAGCATGTGATTAGTATCGCCAAGGTCGTCTTGCAAACGCTTCTTCTCGCTATCGTCTACGGCTAAGCCTTCATAGCTGTGATAAGAAAGCGACGGAAGGGAAAACATTGAATACTGACTCCACGGCTTCAATCCGCCTTTCACCGAAGCCACGGAGATGGTAGCTAATGTATGAAGGTGGATAACGCACTGGGCGTCGTGACGCACTTCGTGAATTGCACTGTGAATAGTGAACCCAGCTGGGTTAATCCCATAGGGCGTGTCGTCGAGTATATTGCCGTCTAAGTCGACTTTTACCAAGTTAGAAGCCGTAACTTCATCGAAGGTAAGCCCAAAGGCATTAACAAGATAATGGTCTGTGCCCGGTACCTTGGCGGAAATGTGGGTATAGATAAGATCGCCCCATCGCATATCTGCTACTAACCGATAACACGCCGCCAAGTCGACACGGGTTTGCCATTCTTGTTCAGATACTTTGCCTTTTAAGCTTAATGTTGGCAGTGAAAACAAGCCATTTCTCCTGTTTATTCAGTTGGGACAATTTACCAATCCCCGACACAATGAACAATGATTTGTCAGTGCTGCTTTATAACGAATTGGGTGTAGCCATCACGCAGGGGAATAAGATCATCGCCATAACGCAACGCATCATGGCCGAGCATAAATGGGTCTGCCTTTACAAGCCTGACAACTTCTACTTTTGCCCACGGCGGGGCATCGAAAGTGTTCGGAAGCTCTTCAATTCCAGCATCTAGATTACAGCCGAAGATGACTAGGCCATTTGATGTTGTCGATAAATATTCACTCACCTCGACGTTAAACCCTGTTTCTTCCCATGTTTCCCGATGGGCTGTACACGCAAGAGATTCATTGTCAGCTAGTCCTCCGCCAGGGAAGTCTAATTTGCCAGAAAGGCGGTGCTTGACCAGCAATACTTTCCCCTCCGTTTTTATTAAACAAGCCGCGCCAACGGGTGAAACTTGAGCGTTTATCTCAGCATGAACATTCTTAGATAATAGTGCATCTGAAATACGGCACATTGGGGAACTAGGCGTTGTCGGTGAACATGCGAAAAGCGTTAAAACGGCGAATATAGCTGATAAGCGAAATAAGATGACCATTGATTTGGGTAAAATACTCTAGCGGGTGTTTGCGATTGCTATAAAAGCAATCAATATTATCGCAAAGACTCTACGCAAAAATAAAAATAACACAACTAACAATAATAACGCGGTACACAAAAACATGTTTGGGAAAGTTTGCGCTTATGTAAAGCGAACTTTGTGTACTTGAGTATTCGTTGAGTTTTCAAGAAAAGTCCACGCTCAACGCAGTACTATTTTACCAATAGGAAAGGTTATGTCTTCACGATTATCGTTATCGCCCTTATTACTCGGCGTAGTGTTACTTGCTGGTGTTGTGGCGTACTTGAATATGCCTCAGGAGGAGAACAAACCAAATGCCGGCGCGAGAGCCACGCCAGTGAAAACAGCGGTCGTTTCATCTCGGGCATTTCCTATTACTATCGAGTCGCTGGGTACGGCTACTGCTAACGAGTCCGTGAATATTACGGCGCAGGTCACCGATACGGTAAAAGCGATAAATTTCGATGATGGCGATAGAGTCGTAGAAGGCGAGCTTTTGGTGCAGCTAAACAACACTGAAGAGCGCGCCAGAGTGGAAGAGCTAAAAGCTAACATTGATGAGGCTAAACGTCAGTTTACCCGCATAGCCGATTTGCGTCAGTCAAATGCTACTTCTGAACAGCTTCTTGATGAGCAACAAGCACGAGTGAAAGCATTACAAGCCCAATTAGATGTCGCCTTAGCTCAACTCAATGACTTACAAGTCCGCGCGCCATTTAATGGGCTGCTAGGCAACCGAGAAATCAGCGTTGGTTCATTAATTCAGCCAGGTGACACTATCACCACATTAGATGATATTAGCCAAATCAAAGTTGATTTTAGTATCGCTGAAAACCACCTTGCTAGCGTGGCTAAAGGGCAGACGGTAAGTGCGTCGTCAGTCGCTTACCCTGGAGAAGAATTTACAGGGAAAATCACTAATATTGATACGCGCCTAGACCCTGTTAGTCGTTCCATTCGCGTGCGCGCCACTATTGAAAATCAAGACAGTCGTCTGCGTCCAGGAATGCTGTTGACTGTCGTGGTAGAAAAGCGTGTGCTTAGCGCTTTAGTTTTGCCAGAGAAGGCACTGGTGCCAGTGCAAGATAAGCAGTTTGTTTATGTGGTGAAAGATAACGTCGCACATCAGACGGAAGTGGAAATTGGGGAGCGTCGACCCGGGCAAGTGCAAATTGTCAGCGGTGTAAGTGAAGGAGATGAAGTAATAACCGAAGGCACACTTCGCGTACGTGACCAATCTCCGGTTAATGTACTAAACCGCTAGGGAGCAAACAGTTATGCTATTGTCAGACGTTTCTGTAAAGCGCCCGGTTTTTGCAACCGTACTCAATTTATTGCTGATTATTTTTGGCATCGTCGCGTTTTCCATGTTGAGTTTACGGGAATATCCCGATATCGACCCACCTATTGTCTCGGTCAATACAACCTACACTGGGGCTTCAGCGAACATAGTCGAAACTCGAATTACCCAGCTTCTAGAGGATAGAATATCGGGTATTGAAGGCATAAAGAACGTGACTTCCACGTCTCGTAACGGTCGTTCAGACATTACTATCGAGTTTAAACTTTCCAGAGATATTGATGCGGCAGCTAACGATGTGCGTGAGCGAGTCAGCCGCGCGTTAAATAATTTGCCCGACCAAGCCGATCCCCCTGAAGTATCTAAAGCGAACTCAGATGAAAGTGCCGTGGTGTGGTACAACTTACGAAGCACCAACCTTAATACCATGGAGCTGACCGACTACGCAGAACGTGTGCTGGTTGACAGACTATCCATTGTCGATGGTGTGGCTAGAATTCAAATTGGTGGTGGAAGACGCTACGCCATGAAAGTGTTTTTAGACCGCAATGCTATGGCGGCTAGAGGCATAACCGTTAGCGATGTAGAGCAAGTGATCCGCGCCGAAAACGTAGAGTTGCCTGCTGGTGAAGTAGAAAGTGCTGATCGTGACTTTGAAGTACGGGTTGCACGCACTTTTCTAACGCCGGATGATTTTGCGGCGCTTACCGTCGCAGTAGGAGATAACGGCTATCTGGTGCGTCTAGGCGAAATAGCCAATGTTGAGTTAACCGCCGAAGATGACGAAACCGAGTTTCGCGGTGATGGCGTCAATATGATAGGCCTTGGCATTATCAAGCAGTCAAAAGCCAATACTCTCGAGGTAGCCCGCGCGGCTAAAGCGCAGATAGAAAGAATAGAAGCGACCCTTCCAGATAACATTTTTATTGTTCCAAGCTACGACTCGTCGGTTTTCATTGAGGCATCGATTGACGAGGTGTATGAGACCTTGGGGATCGCTATGCTGATGGTGGTGATCGTCATATACGTTTTCCTCGGTAATATTCGCGCCACGCTCATTCCGGCGGTAACCGTACCCGTTTCTATCATTGCGGCTTTTATCGTGATGTATGCGCTGGGGTTCTCAATCAATCTTCTCACCCTGCTTGCTATGGTACTAGCCATCGGCCTGGTGGTAGATGACGCCATCGTTGTACTTGAGAACATCTATCGACGCATTGAGATGGGAGAGCCGCCTATTTTGGCTGCCTATCGCGGTGCCAAAGAGGTCGGGTTTGCCGTAATTGCCACCACGCTGGTACTTATCTCTGTGTTCGTTCCTTTGGTTTTCCTTGAAGGTAATATAGGCAGGCTTTTCACCGAATTTGCGTTGGCCATTGCTGCAGCGGTCGCATTTTCAAGTTTCACTGCGCTGACTTTGTCGCCCATGATGGCGTCAAAAATACTTAAAAAACGCCCACGTTCGTCAGGCTTCGGAAGCTGGATGGATAAGCGGTTTTCAAAGCTTGAAAGCAGTTACTTCAATACGTTGGGTAAAACCTTACATCAACCTTTCCTTATGCTGCTCATGCTTATTATTGCGGTTGTTGCGTTAGTCCAACTCTCAGAGAAAGTACCTAGTGAGTTCGTTCCTAAAGAAGATAGAGGTAACTTTTTCATCTTAATGAACGCTCAGGAAGGGGCGAGTTTCGAAAGTAACGCAAGAAACTTAGAGCAAATAGAAAACATATTAATGCCCTATCGCGAGAGCGGTAAGATTAACCGTCTTTTGGTGAGAACGCCTGGTTTCGGCGGAAACGCGGGGATAGCAATCGTCGGTTCTGCAGATTGGGATGAGCGTGATTTCAGTACATTTTCACTAATGGATGAAATCAGTGGCAAGCTTAACAGCGTGCCAGACGTTCGCGCTTTTGCGATTATGCGAAGCGGGATATCAGGAGGCGGGCTTGGACGTCCTGTACAGTTCGTCTTACAAGGTGATACTTATGAGAACCTTGTAGAATGGCGTGACATCGTTTTACAAAAAGCAGCGCAAAATCCAGGATTAATTCGACTAGACTCTGACTACAAAGAGACATCACCCCAGTTATTGGTCAATATTAATCGCGACAGAGCGGCTGACCTTGGCGTATCAATTAGCGATATTGGCGGCACGTTAGAGGTCATGCTAGGTCAGCGTAGGGTGTCGACATTCCTTGATAGAGGTGAGGAATACGATGTCATCATGGAAGGCATAGAAGAAGACTTCAGAAGCCCTAACAGCATTGAAAATTTATACGTGAGGTCATCTCGTACCGGTGAACTTATTCCCATGGATAACTTACTCACCTTTGAAGAGCAGGCTACGTCAGCAAGATTAAATCGCTACAATAGGATGCGGGCTGTAACTATATCGGCAAATTTGGCAGATGGTTACACACTCGGTGAGGCGCTCGCCTACTTAGAGAATATAGTGGCCACTGAATTGCCTGATAATGTTTCTATTGATTACAAAGGGGAGTCACAACTTTATCAAGAAGCGGGCAACTCGTTTGTTTATGTCTTCATGCTGGCGCTTGCGGTGACTTACTTAATATTGGCTGCGCAGTTCGAAAGTTGGGTGCATCCTTTGGTAATCATGCTCACCGTGCCTTTAGCCCTCGTTGGGGCATATATTGGGCTATTTTTTAGCGATATGACAATTAATATCTACAGTCAGATTGGTTTGGTTATGCTTATCGGGCTTGCCGCAAAAAATGGTATATTGATAGTAGAGTTCGCCAATCAACTTCGCGATGCAGGTATGGAGTTTGAACTCGCACTTAAGCGTGCTGCCGCACAGCGTTTGCGGCCTATCGTAATGACGGGGTTTACCACCGTGTTTAGCTCTTTACCTTTGGTTCTTGCATCAGGACCTGGCGCTGAAAGCCGGATGGTAATTGGTATGGTAATCTTCTCTGGTGTGCTTGTTTCAGCATTTATGACCCTCTATGTTGTTCCCACTGCATATAGCTGGCTTGCAAGGAATACCGGCTCTCCAATGCAGCGAACCAATGAAATAGAAGCGTTAGAAAAAACGATCCCTTATAAAAAAGGTGAGTCGTAGCAATTCGTTTGTTAACGATTGGTTGTCTTTTGAACTCGCACTGACGAATGTTGGTGCGCGTTTAAAAATGTCGGGTATTTTATTTCATACGCTAATATGAGTTTTCATCACTTCTGTTGTAAAGCCTAACTTTCTTAAGCTTCTGATCTTTCAAGGTTAGTTCGGTCTATCTGCCTTGCATTTAGTTTTCTTATCGGCATTTATAAGCGCTAAAGGTATGTATTAGACAAACGTATAGTTGTTTAACTTTCTACTTTCACTACACTGCGCGCATTCTCAAAGCGCTTATATAAGTACTTAATTTATATAAGATAAATATTTAAAGCTCAAAGTGGCGAATATCGGATTTGTGACCAATACTTACATCGTTGTAAATGTTTGGACACACAAGCACCTGTTTGCTTCATATCGCTCAAACACGCAAATGTCGGTTTTAGCGTCTTCAAAGAACGTGAAGAGCGATGGGCTAGCACTCACACAGACTTCAGAGGACATATGATGAAAAAATGGATACTTGCAGCCGGACTGTGCTGCAATGTTGCGATTGCTGATGTAGCAGTCATCGTGCATCCTAGCAATGGCGACTCACTAGATAAAGATAGTATAAGTCGACTTTTCTTAAACAAAGCGAAAGCATTTCCTAGCGGTACAAAAGCAGAGCCTGTCGCGTTAGCCGAAGGCCAATCTGCCACCGACGAATTTAATGGCAAAGTATTAAACAAAACTGCAGCTCAACTGACTGCGTTTTGGTCAAAACTTGTTTTTACCGGTAAAGGTCAACCTCCAAAGGCCTTAGGCAGTGACGCAGACGTTATTTCTGCCGTTGCAAGCAACCCAGGCGCTATCGGATATGTCGACGCTGGCGCTGTTAACGATAGCGTACGCGTTGTCGCTACCTTCTAACTTACCGTTAATACAAAGAATTTAAGGAACACGCATGAAAACCAAACTAGCTATCTTATCTTTGGCTGGCCTTTTGGCTACTCCAGCACTAGCCGACGTTCAAATAAACGGCTTTGCAAACCTTATCGGCGGAATGACGCTAGACGATGATGAGTCAGTGTACGACTACGACAGTGATTTTAGTTTCGATCCAGCCAGTGTTTTTGGTCTCCAAGTTCGTGGCGAAGTTAGCGATAAGCTTTCTGCGACTGCACAATTGGTTGGCCGTGGTCGTGACGACTACGACGCCGATTTCGAGTGGGCTTACATGACCTACATGTTGAACAACAACGTTAACATTAGCGCTGGTCGTCTGCGTATGCCTCTTTTCAAATATTCTGCGTCACTCGATATTGGTTATTCTTATCACTGGCTAACGCCACCTGACGCTGTTTACGGTATCGATTTTAACAACATCGATGGCGTGCGTATTGACTATATGAATTACTCTGGTGATTGGGAGTATGGCGCTCAGCTTACAATGGGTCGTGTAGAGGCTGACACGACCATTTCAGGAACCCCTGCAGCGCTAGAGTTAGAAAACGTTGTGGCTGCTTCATTTGAAGCTACGCGCGACTGGTTTAGTGCGCGTACGCTGATAGCGCGTGGTAAAACAAGTGCAGCTAACGCTGACTTCGACGCATTTGTTAACGGCTTAAATCAATATGGCGCTTTTATCCCATCTGCATCTTTAGCTGCCGAAGGTCTTAGCGTTAATGAAGATACGGGAACTTTCTTCGAAGTTGCTGTAGATATTGACAAATATGACTGGTTTGTTGGCGCAGAGTTTACGCAGACAGAAGTAGATGGTTCTGTTATTGCTGATAATAAAGCATGGTATGTTACGGCAGGTATGCGCTTCGGCAAATTTACCCCGCATATTACTTATGAAGTTGAAGAAGCGGACAACGGCGCTCAGCTTGGGTTGATCGCGGCATTGCCACCAACAATTGCAACAGGTGACGCGGTTGTTGACGCTACGTGGAACGGTGCTAATGGCCAGGCGGGAATTTATCAAACTGCTGCGGGCATTGCTGCTCAACAAGAACTAGACGTATCTGCGGTCACGGTAGGTCTTCGCTATGACGTTGAACCGGGCTTTGCACTTAAAACTGATGTAACCTGGTACTCAGACGATCTCAATGATTTAAATGATGCAACACTGCTTAAAGTTGGTGTGAACTACACCTTCTAACTACCTAGTAATGGCCTTGCTCGTTTGCAAGGCCATAATTTTAATTAAAGATTTTCGCTATCAGGTAGATAAGTAAGGTAGACCTATAGAGGTGCTGTAATATAGGGCGAACTAAAAAGCACTTGAACGATTATAAAAACAGTGGGATAGCTAATGAACTTTTTAAAGAAAATGCCAATTGCGACTAAGATTTTCCTTATTCCAGGGATCGCAGCGCTAAGTTTTATTATTTATTTGCTTATCACTGTCTACACTGCGTTAAATAACGGCGCAACGCTAGAAAAAGTGCAAAAAGTTCAGTTCCCAGCCCTGCAACTATCTGCATCGACGCTTGTTGATATGCAAAAGGTGCGCGATACGCTCGCCAGTGCGGTAACTACAGGGGACCAAGATACCCTTACTGTGGCGCAAGATTTAGCTGAAGAAACGAAAAAGGGGCTTAGTCAAATAGCGAGTATTAGCCCAGAGTTTCGTTCAGACATTTCTCGTATATCAGCAGGCTTCGATAAATATTTTGACGTCGCGTATGACGTTTCACAATCTATGGTAGACGGCACCGCTGACTTTAGTCGATTAGGTGAACTGTCTGCTCAAATGAATCAGTCTTACGACGGCGCTATCGCCGCAATGTCACAATTTCGCGATGCACAGCAAGCTGCATTCGAGAAAGCGTTTGAAAACACAGATAGCGCAAATACATCACTTATCAGCACCGGCGTTATTCTAGCGATTGTTGTTACCATTCTATTGTTTGCAACAGCGGTTCCTATTGTCCGTGGTATCAAGCAGAGCATTGATGACGTTGTTCGCTCTCTTAAAGATATTGCGCAAGAAAATGGCGACCTAACGGTACGTATTGAAACGAAGAGTGAAGATGAAATTGGTGAGCTGGTATACTGGTTCAATCAATTCATGGATAAATTACAAGGCGTGGTTCGCGACGTCGTTGAAGCGAGCCTACCGCTATCGAACCTGGCGCAGAACCTTCGCGGCGTTACAGAAGAAACTCAGCGCACTATTGACGTACAACAACAGTCTGCAACAAACGCTAAGCAAGCGGTAGATACTATGAGCGGCTCAGTTGACGGTGTTGCACACAGTGCAGCCCAAGCAGCAAGTGACGCTAACGAAGCGACTACAGCGGCGAGTGAAGGTCGTCAAATTGTGCAGCAAACCGTGACTAGTATTCAGCAACTTGCAGAAAACGTGCGCGAAACAGCCGACGTTATTGGTCGTCTAGAATCGGATTCAAATAAGGTTGGTTCGGTACTCGATGTCATTAAAGGTATCGCAGAACAAACCAATCTACTCGCCCTGAATGCGGCGATTGAGGCTGCGAGAGCGGGTGAGCAGGGTCGAGGCTTTGCAGTAGTCGCCGACGAAGTTAGAACACTGGCCTCACGTACACAGCAATCTACAGAAGAGATTCAAAGCACAATTGAACAGCTACAAAGCGCTGCGCACTCAGCGGTTGAGGTAATGGCCCGTGGTACCGAGCAGGCCACAAATAGCGTTGAAACCGCTAATAAAGCGGGTAGCAGCTTGGAGACCATTACCAGTACTATCGGTCGCATCAACCAAATGAATGAACAGATTGCCCATAATACTGAAGACCAGCGCACTGTTGCGGTTGATATAGTACGTCACGTTGATGAAATTCATGAGCGCACCGAGCAAACTGCAAGTCGTTCAGGGGAACTTGGAACCATGTGCAATGAACTTGCTGATCTTGCGCAACACCTTGAATCAATAGCTAAGCAGTTTAGAGTGTAAGTCTAGCTAAGCCTTCTAAAGCGAATTGAAAGCCTCCTGATGGGGGCTTTCTTATGTGTGCAGCAAAATCTTAAAGCAATGAGTTTTAGCTTCCTACAGAAAGAGCTTCGGAAGTTAAGACAAAAAAATCCCCAGCTATGCTGGGGGATTTTTAATTGAAGTAATGCTTTTTTCTATTCGTCTAAGAAGCTGCGTAGCTGCTCAGAACGGCTAGGGTGGCGAAGCTTGCGAAGTGCTTTAGCTTCAATCTGACGAATACGCTCACGGGTAACGTCAAACTGCTTACCTACTTCTTCAAGCGTGTGGTCGGTATTCATGTCTATACCGAAACGCATGCGTAGTACTTTCGCTTCACGAGCAGTTAGACCCGCTAGTACTTCTTGCGTTGCGCCTTTTAAACTACCGCCAGTTGCTGAGTCGAGGGGCTGAATAATAGTGCTGTCCTCGATAAAGTCGCCAAGATGTGAATCTTCATCATCGCCGATAGGTGTTTCCATCGAGATTGGCTCTTTAGCAATCTTAAGTACCTTACGAATTTTGTCTTCAGGCATTAACATGCGCTCTGACAATTCTTCAGGCGTAGGCTCACGACCCATTTCCTGAAGCATTTGACGAGAGATACGGTTTAGCTTGTTAATCGTCTCAATCATGTGAACAGGAATACGGATAGTACGCGCCTGGTCGGCAATTGAACGAGTGATTGCCTGACGAATCCACCATGTAGCATAAGTCGAGAACTTGTAACCACGACGATACTCGAATTTGTCTACCGCCTTCATCAGACCAATATTACCTTCTTGGATAAGGTCAAGGAACTGAAGACCGCGGTTGGTGTACTTCTTCGCAATTGAAATTACAAGACGAAGGTTAGCTTCAACCATTTCTTTTTTCGCACGACGTGCTTTAGCTTCACCAATCGACATGCGACGGTTAATGTCTTTAATATCAGCGATAACCAAGCCAGTTTCTTGCTCAACTTGATTCATTTTGCTAATGCAGCGTTCAATCTCTTCTTGGTTAACTGCAAGTTCAGCTGCATAAGGCGCACCTGATTTAACTGCTTCGTGTAACCATGCAGTAGACGTCTCATTACCCGCGAAAGCTTTTATAAAATCTTTCTTGGGCATTTTTGCATTAACAACGCAGAACTTCATTACAAGACGTTCTTGGATACGTACTTTGTCCATCATTGCACGCATGTTTTTAACCATGCGATCAAACTGCTTGGGAACTAGACGGAATTCTTTAAATACATCACTTAATGCGTTGATTTGTGTACGAGAGTCGGCATGAGAACGACCTTTCTTCTCGATAACTTCGCGAGTCTTAAGGTACTGTTCACGAAGCTCAGAGAAACGTTCGCGCGCTAGCTCTGGGTCTACGCCGCTATCGTCTTCTTCTTCGTCATCGTCTTCATCATCATCGCCATCTTCGTCATCTAACTCTTCTTCAGATAACTCTGAGCCTACGTGTGTTGCAGTTGGCGCGAGATCTTGATCATCGTTAGGATCAACAAAGCCAGAGATAATATCACTTAGACGAATTTCTTCGGCTTCGTATAAATCCCACTGGTCTAATAAGTAAGTGATTGCTTCTGGATATTCAGCAACCGAGCACTGTACTTGGTTGATACCGTCTTCGATGCGCTTAGCGATTTCAATTTCGCCTTCACGTGTAAGAAGTTCAACGGTACCCATTTCACGCATATACATGCGAACTGGATCAGTCGTACGGCCAATTTCACTTTCTACAGTAGCAAGTGCTTGAGCTGCTGCTTCTGCAGCATCTTCATCAGCATTCGCTTCTTGCATGAGAAGTTCATCTGCATCAGGAGCTGATTCAGAAACTTGAATTCCCATGTCGTTAATCATGCGGATTATGTCTTCGATTTGATCAGAATCGACAATATCTTGCGGCAGGTGGTCGTTTACTTCTGCAAAAGTTAAGTAACCTTGCTCTTTACCTTTTGCAATCAGGAGTTTAATCTGAGACTGCTTGCTTTGCGCCATATAACCTACACTTCTCACATTCAATTAGTTTGCAATAGAAAAGACAACATACACATAGGTATGTTCCCCGTTCTGCTGTAGTACTGCATTTGTATCAGGCCGTTAATGCTAGATGCCACGCTGGTATAAACCAATATGTTTACGATGCACATCTGCTCGGGTTCGGTTCTGCCCGTTATGTTCGGCTATATCTTTGCTACTCGTGTTGCTGCATTTTCGTTCACATAAGAGTGTGAACCATGTTCAAACATGCACGCAGCGAATTAGCCAGTATAGCAGAATAAGCGGAGGTTTTACCAGATTGACGGCCGATTTTTTAGCCAATGCTTTTTACGTTTCCGCTTTTATTACTTGCATCGTGCATAATTGCAAGGTGGAAACGAATTAAGCATATAGCTAGCGTACTACGCAAAAACAGATAAACCCGAAGTCCATTAACTCCAGGTTAACTCTTCTGTCTTTCCCTCATAAGCAGGTTCAATTCCTGTTTTTCCGCTTGTGTCAGCGGCTGAACCCGCGAGCGTGAAATTAAGGTTTCAATTCGGCTATCGAAATGCCCGTCTAGTAAGCGAGCGAAGCTGTCGTTATAAACTCGTTCAGCATCCTCGTCTTTGACTAAGTGTTCTTGTAACAATAATTTCGCGATAGTAGGAGAATGGGGATGGTCGCGGAAATTTTCAACAAGCTGTGCAGTTTTTGCTTGTGGATGTTTGACACAATAGCTGTGAACATCGCGCAATAAATCCATACCTGCAGCACTGCTGCCTGCGAATATATCTATCTGCACATCTTCGCAACGTGCGGCTAATTCTGGTTTATCTAGTAACAAGCGTATCAGCATGCGAAGTGGAGATAGTTTTGGCTTGTTTACTTGGTTGCGATTAGGAGAGTAAGCTTGCTTCGACCCTTGATTTGCTTTGGTAATATCTTGCTGAAGTTTAAACCTGTCAAACTCACCGGTGTGCTTTGCTAACTCTTCCAGTAGCATTTGCTTTTGGTCATCGCCTAAGGTGCTTTCAATAAGCGGCATTGCTGCTTTTTTAAGGGCAATTTTACCTTCTGGCGTACCTACGTTGTGGGTTTTTAGCAAGTTCTCAAAAAAGAAACGCGACAATGGCGTAGCGCTATCGAGCATGTCCATGAAGGCATCTTTGCCCACCTGACGGACCATGGTATCTGGGTCTTCGCCATCGGGCAGAAATAAAAACGATATACGCACGCCGTCTTTTAACGCTGGTAAGGCGTTTTCCAGCGCGCGCCACGCAGCTTCACGTCCAGCGCGGTCTCCGTCATAACAGCATACAATATGAGAAGTAGCACGAACCAGCATTTGGATATGTTCAGGTGTGGTAGCTGTGCCAAGGGCAGCGGTTGCAATATTAATATCGAACTGACTCAGGGCCACCACATCCATATAGCCTTCAACAACGACAACCGTATCTAGCGTGCGGTTGTTCTGGCGTGCTGAGTAAAAGCCAAAAAGCTCACTGCCTTTGTGGAAAATGCGGGTTTCTGGTGAGTTTAAGTATTTAGGACCGCCGTCGTCTAAAACACGACCGCCAAATCCGACCACGCGACCTCGTTTATCTCTGATAGGAAACATAATGCGGTCGCGGAAAAAGTCGTAGGTACGTCCTTGGTCATTTTTATTGACCAGCTTTAAATCAACCAGCTGCTTGATACGCTGTGGGTCTTTACCAAAGGTATTTAGCAGCGCATCCCAGCTGTCAGGGGCGTAGCCAATTTCCCATTGCTTGACGATATCACCACTTAGCCCACGGTTTTTTAAATAGTCGATGGCTTTTTTACTATTTCCGTTTTGGCGCAACTGATGCTGGAAAAAGCGTGTGACTTGTTCCATCACTGCATAGTCGTCTTGCTGTTGCTGCTTTTTCTCTTCGCTCATGGCAGGCCGACTGCCTTTTTCTCGAGGTACTTCAAGCCCGTGATAACGCGCTAGCTCTTCAATAGCCTCTACAAACTCAAGACGGTCGAATTCCATAATAAAAGAGATAGCATTACCGTGAGCGCCACATCCGAAACAGTGATAGAACTGCTTATCTTGGCTAACGGTGAAAGACGGCGATTTCTCATTATGAAAAGGGCAGCACGCTTGGTAATTCTTACCTGCTTTTTTGAGTTTGACTCGGCTATCTACTACTTCTACCACGTCGGTTCGTGAAAGTAGATCATCTATAAAATCGCGAGGTATTTTTCCAGCCATGAGGGTACTTTCAACAAAAGTTAGTTAAAAAGATTCAATTCAAAAAGAATGAGAAGAGCACAAGCTGCAACTGCGCTTAAAGCGACAGGCTACAACATTACGAAAACAGTATTCTACTGTAACAGGGAAGTGTAAAAATGAGAACAATGAAGGTGTGACAATGCACACCTTCTACACGCTTCACTTTTACGAAGGGGCAGAGTTTAAGCGTTCAAACGCGCCTTAATTTTTGCACTCAATGCGCCCATGTCGGTGCGGCCTTGAACCTTAGGTTTCAATGCGCCCATGACTTTACCCATATCCTGCATACCCGACGCGCCAGTCGCAGCCATGGTTTCGTCGATAAGGGCATTGAGTTCATCGTCAGTCAAAGGCTGCGGTAAGAAATCTTCAATATAAGTGATTTCTTCACGCTCTTTGCTAGCGAGGTCTTCGCGGTTTGCTGCGTCGTATTGAGCAGCCGCGTCTTGGCGCTGCTTAACCATTTTGGTTAGAACCGCTAAGATTGCGCTGTCGTCTAGCGTAATTTGTTCATCGATTTCTTTTTGCTTAATGGCAGCCATTGCCATACGAATAGTACCAAGACGTACTTTTTCTTTTGCGCGCATCGCATCTTTCTGCGCCGCTTTTAAATCATCAATTAGTGCCATGATGCTTCCTGATTTTTTATTAGTAGATTGCTTATATCAATCCGCATAGGTCATTGCCCACTCAGAAGGTAATGATTTATGCGGACTGGTATTATTAAACCCCAGGTTGAAAATCAAATGCAATTATTCGAAAGGGAAAAACGGGTTTAGTTTAGAAAACTAAAATCAATACCAAAAAATAGAGGCCCAGAAACGCGAAAGGTGCTGCAATTGCAACACCTTTCAGACTCGTTACTTAACCCTATATTAGTAGAGTTTTACGCGACGTGCGTTTTCACGAGCTAGCTTCTTAAGATGACGCTTCTTAGCGGCAGCTTTCTTGCGCTTGCGTTCCCAAGTTGGCTTTTCGAAGAATTCACGACGACGAACTTCAGAAAGAACACCTGCTTTTTCACAAGAACGCTTAAAACGACGCAGCGCCACATCAAACGGCTCGTTTTCTCTAACTTTAACGATAGGCATTAAACACTCACCTCAAAACTTTTACTGTGTAAATCCGGGTAAAATTGTGCGCTAAAAAGGCCACCCGGGTTAAAAATGGTGCGAAATTCTAATCATATCTACAGAGAAAGTAAAGGATGAATTGCCAAAAAATAGCCAATATTGTGCATTTACCGTTCATTTACCTGTTCACTGGCATTCCATGAATGCAGGATAAAAGGTAAACTCTGCGCTCGTTAAGCGCCGCGTTGTTTAACTCGGCTTGTATAAGCGCCCTTTTCAGAATGCTTTTTGCTCATATTTCTACTGATAGATAACTGTGATCAAAAGTAGAAAGCAAATGATCCTGACAAGGGTAGTGTTATGATCGCGCCGGGATCATAAAGATGATCCCGGCAGATCGCCAGAATTATTTTCACAGTTTTTGGTATTCGCTCTACTAAGTGTTGTGTGTTGTTCACAGCACTGTAGTGAGCAATTTATGTGTTAAGCAGCTTTGCTATACATCCAGAAGCTAGGCGTTAAAGTTAGTAGTAGAAAGGGTTGCTCCCCATGCGTATTTTAGGAATAGAAACATCTTGTGACGAAACTGGCATCGCCGTTTATGACGATGAAAAAGGTTTGTTGTCGCACGAACTATACAGCCAAGTGAAGCTGCATGCGGATTATGGTGGTGTAGTGCCTGAGCTCGCCTCTCGGGACCATGTGAGAAAAATCATTCCCTTAATTGAAAAAGCCATGGAAGATGCGAATACCCAGCCGTCAGATATTGACGGTGTTGCATTCACTCAAGGCCCAGGATTGGTAGGCGCCCTTTTAGTAGGTTCATCGGTAGGGCGTTCATTGGCCTATGCGTGGAACGTACCTGCGGTGGGTGTTCATCATATGGAGGGGCATTTGCTAGCGCCTATGCTTGAAGAGGACGCGCCTGAATTTCCTTTCGTTGCGCTATTGGTGTCGGGCGGTCACTCGATGTTGGTTAAAGTCGAAGGCATTGGCCAGTATGAAGTACTTGGCGAGTCAATTGACGATGCCGCAGGCGAAGCTTTTGATAAAACCGCTAAATTACTTGGTCTTGATTACCCTGGCGGCCCTCTCTTGGCAAAATTGGCGGAAAAGGGCGAAGCGGGACACTACAAATTCCCACGTCCAATGACCGACAGACCAGGCTTAGACTTCAGTTTTAGCGGCTTAAAGACCTTTGCGGCAAACACCATTCGCGATGCTGATTTAACCGGTGGTGATGCTGAGCAAATTAAAGCGAATATTGCCTACGCGTTTCAAGAAGCCGTAGTGGATACGCTTATCATTAAATGTAAGCGAGCATTAAAGCAGACTGGCATGAAGCGTTTGGTTATTGCTGGCGGTGTAAGTGCAAATACAATGCTGCGCGGTGAGATGAAAGCCCTGATGCAAGAGCTAAAAGGTGAGGTGTTTTACCCTAGCTTAGCGTATTGTACTGATAATGGTGCCATGATTGCTTATGCGGGCATGCAGCGCTTGAAAGCGGGCGAAACCTTGGCGTTATCGTCACAAGCCAAACCGCGATGGCCTCTTGATACCTTGTCAGCTATTTAAAAACGTCCACTGAGTTTTAAATGATGTTGTGAAATTGATACTGCTTATCAACGTATGCATAAGATGTGCAAAAGGCAGATATCAAGCATAACAAGCGGGCAAAACAGACAAACAAAAAGTAAAGGCAATGGGAGCGCGTCCCATTGCCTTTTATTTTACCAAAATGAACATTGAGTAAGGACGTAAAAAACCATGCGCTTAGCAACAGACGGTACAAAACAAAATGCATCGCTATTATTTTTAGCGCTGTCGTTGTTTATTTTGATTTTCTTTGCAGCGCTCACCACGCCTAATGCACTTGCTTCAAGCAAAACTCCTTCAAATGAATCAGTAAAAGAGTTAAAGCAAAAGCAACAGACTCAGCAAGACCAGTATGTCGTGCTCATTTCTCTTGATGGGTTTCGCCACGACTATATCGAGTTGCACAATGCCGAGCATCTAGGCACCATTGCGAAGCAAGGGGTAAGAGCGTCGTCTATGACCCCTGTTTATCCGTCAAATACCTTCCCCAATCATATTTCGCTGATCACAGGGCTGCTTCCTAAACACCACGGGATTGTGAATAACCGTTTTTATGACAAATCCCGCCCTTCAAAAGAGGGCTATGCAAAGTATCAATTAGGTTATGGTCGTATGGACAGCACGTGGATTACGGCAACACCGCTATGGAACTTAGTGGAATATCATGGCATGAAGGCAGCTACCTTCTTCTGGCCAGAATCAGATGCTCGTATTTCGGGGGCGCAGCCCAGCTACTTTTTTCACTACTCTAAATACGCCGATTATCAGCAGCGCATCGACCAAATTATAAATTGGCTTAAACTTCCGGAAGTCTCACGACCTCGTTTAATCGCAGGCTATTTTTCGTTAACCGACACGATAGGCCATGACGAAGGGCCGCTGGCTGACAAAACCAATGATGCGGTGCAAGAGGTAGATGCGCTTATCGGTCAACTTTATAAGCGCATTAATGCATTAGACTTACCCGTCAATCTTGTAGTGGTGTCTGATCACGGCATGACGCCTATTGATGAAAACCAGCTTATAGAGGTTGAGTCTTTATCTATACCCGAGAGCTTTATCATTGAAAATGAAGGGGCGCAAGTGCACCTTTACGCTAGAGAAGGCGTGTCCGATAAACAAGTCACCGAAGAAATAGAGCGTCTTACCCATATAGCTGAAAATCGCTACATTGTACTCAATGATACCCAGCGCGCTGAGCGGCACATGGAAGTGGGAAACAGAACGGGCGATATCATTATCGAAATTGCGCCACCAGCCCGTTTCAAAAACGCCAATAGTTCGCATGTTAGCAAAGGTGGGCATGGCTACTTAAATACATTACCTGATATGGGAGCAATCTTTGTTGCAGTGGGGCCAGCGTTTAAAACGAATACTACTATACCTACATTTAGCAATTTAGAGGTTTATCCAGCGCTGGCTAAAATATTAGGTATTAAGCCTGTTACGCCTATAGACGGTAAGCTCAAGGTACTGCAACAGGCGCTTACTCTTTAACCTTTCCTTTATCCCACACTTTACTTTCATTGCCTGCTAACAGGCGGGCAATGTTGTCTTTATGGCGCAGAATAATAAGCAGCGAGAGCATTGCCACGGGCACGGTATACAAAGGCTTGATTAAAAATGTAAATAATGGTGCTAGCGACACAGCAATGAGCGCGCCTAGCGAAGAATAGCCAGTAAGGAAAACCACTATCACCCAGCTTAGAACAAGCAACCCGGCTAAATCGAGCCCAATTGGCAGCATGGCACCGAAGGCGGTAGCGACGGCTTTACCACCTTTAAAACCAAAATAGAGCGGAAAGATATGGCCCAAGCACGCAAAAATTGCAATAACGCCTAACATAATTGGCTCTATGCCCAAAAAGTAACTGCCGTAAACGGGAATAGTGCCTTTTAGTATATCCATGACAAGCACCAGCAGCGCGGGGATACGACCACCTAAGCGGTACACATTGGTTGCTCCAGGGTTTTTAGAGCCAGCGGTTCGTGGGTCGGGTAAACCAAATAATTGGCTTATAACCACTGCACTTGATAGTGAACCGAAGAGATAGGCAACAGCAGCCATTAAAAGCGTTAGCGAAGTCATTTTTTCATTCTAATTTTCAAAAGCGGTTTAGAAGCACTACCTTGTATCAGGTTTAACTTCTCTTGCAGGAGGTAAAAGGCTTATGCCCTATTAAATTACAAAACCTTGGTTGCCCCCAGTTGTCATACAGCGGTATAGTTGTGCCACACAAGCGTAAAGCTACTCCATCCAAACGCGATATACCACCGTTTACGAGTAATATGTGGTTGAAAGCGCAGTAGTAAGACCAGTATTGAAGCCAGAGAGTAGGGCGATAAACTGGTTTGATAACAGACAAGATGAAAAAATTCCATGGGCAAAATTTATATAACAGGGCTTGAAGTAGACACCCTGATAGGTGTTTATGATTGGGAGCGAGTAAGAACCACTCAGCTACTTCTCGATGTAACACTTGATGTTGATTTAAGCGCAGCAATGAAAAGTGATGACGTTGCTGATACGGTAGATTATGCCAAAGTAGCCGAGTGCATCGTGGAAGTCGGCAAAGAAAGCACATTTGAACTACTTGAGGCTTTCGGAAGCAAGGTTATGGATACCGTACTTGCTCATTTTTCGGCTGCATCAATAACACTTAAAATTGTTAAACCTAATATTCTTCCTAATGCACAGACCGTTGCCGTTGAAATGCGAAAAGAGCGCACCTAATGCCTGAACATACCATTTTAATCAGCATTGGTTCTAATATTGAGCGCGAGCATTACACTAGGCGGTCTTTCGTTGCCCTAAAACAACACTTCTCAGATGTCTCAGTGTCTTCTGTTTATGAAAGCGAAGCTGTAGGCTTCAACGGTAGCCCTTTTTATAATGCTGCCGCACGGGCGACAACATCAAAAAGTATTGAAGAGGTTTGTGCCATTCTTAAAGCAATTGAGAAAGACAATGGAAGAGTGCATGCCGACAAAAAATTCTGCGCAAGAACCCTTGATCTCGATTTGCTTACCTATGATAGTAAGGTAACCACATCCCCTGTGGTTTTGCCTCGCGAAGAGATTTGTTACAACGCGTTTGTGCTTTGGCCGTTAGCTGAACTTGTTCCCGACGACATCCACCCTGAAACGCAAGAAACCTATGCCCAAATGTGGCAAAACTTTGATAAACAGAAACAGCAATTATGGCCAATTGACTTTACTTGGAGTTAAGCAAAGGAATGACACTTTTCGAAATCATCATTTTAGCAATTATTCAGGGCGTTACCGAATTTCTTCCAATCAGTAGTTCTGGGCATTTGCTGCTACCCGCTGAGCTTTTCGGTTGGGTAAGCCAAGGTTTGGCGTTTGACGTAGCAGTACATGTGGGAAGTCTTCTTGCGGTTATGATCTATTTTCGTCAAGAAATAGGACAGATGACAGTAGCATGGGTGACTCAAGGGTTCAGCAAGCAGCAATCTACCGATAGCAAACTTGCGTGGTACGTTATTGTAGCGACTATTCCGGCGGTCATTATCGGCTTTTTGATGAAAGGATGGATAGAAGACAATGCACGTACAGCATTGGTAATCGCGGGTACCACCATCATTTTCGGTTTGCTTTTATGGTATGCCGATTCGACAGCAAAGCGGGAACAAGAGCTTGAAGGCTTGACGTTAAAACAAGCTATTTATATTGGCTTAGCCCAAGTGTTAGCGTTAATTCCGGGGACAT
Source organism: Pseudomonadota bacterium (assembly GCA_034190055.1). Lineage (GTDB taxonomy): Bacteria > Pseudomonadota > Gammaproteobacteria > Enterobacterales > Alteromonadaceae > Alteromonas. The sequence continues at coordinate 41,850 of JAXHTT010000001.1, forward strand.
CACGTTCGGGAATAACTATGACAGCTGGCTTGATGCTAGGACTCAAGCGCGAAGCCTGTGCGCGCTTTTCCTTTCTGTTGTCTATACCTGTGATCCTAGGGGCGGGGTTGTTAGCCACCTTAGATTTACTTAAAGCAAATGAAGCAGTCGACTGGTATGCATTGCTATATGGCGCAGCATTTTCATTCGTAAGCGCCTACCTTTGTATTTACTTATTCCTAAGCTGGATATCCCGCATAGGCATGCTGCCTTTCGTTATCTATCGCTTAGCGTTAGGCGTAATACTTCTATGGTTTGTTTTCGCATAAGACTAGGCTTTTTAGCCAAATAAAAACACTGTAATTAAGACTTTTTTATTGTGCTAGCGAGAACCATCTTTAATCGCTAACGCAATAGATAAACACCTGATTAAAAAGGAATGTGAGACATGGCAGAAACAATTTTTGATAAAATTATCAGCAAGGAAATTCCTGCAGAGATTTTGTACGAAGATGAACTGGCGCTGGCGTTTAAAGATATAAATCCTCAGGCTCCGACTCATTTTCTGGTTATTCCGAAAAAGCAAATTGCCACGGTAAACGATATTGCTGAAGAAGATCGCGAAGTAGTGGGTCATCTATCATTGGTGGCTGCAAAGATTGCAAAAGAGCAGGGGTTTGCCGATCAGGGTTACCGTACCGTCATGAATTGCAACGAATACGGTGGGCAAACTGTATATCACATTCACCTTCACGTATTGGCAGGTAAACCACTAGGCTGGCCTCCGTATACTGAGAATATGAAGCAACACGTTGAGTAACGTTTTCGCTCAAAGATAAAAAAATGCCGCCCTTTATTTAAAGGGCGGCATTTTTCTTTGCACTGCAAATAAATGCGGTAGATAAGTGAAATCGAATGGCTTAGTCAGCAAGCCCTAACACTTTCTTACCTTGATTAAAGTGAATATCAACCGGAATGCTTGCTGCTTCTAAACGTGCGAGATCTGACGCAAGGTCTGGCTCAATCACGCCCATAGTTTCAACGAGCTCTGCAACGCCGTCGTAATCGCCGTCACCTTGCAAGGTAAGGATTAACTCTGACAGCGCTTCTACAGCAGCCCCCATCTTATCCATATTTACGCGGTACATGCCGTCTTCTGCTTTTTCAAAGGCGCCTTGCTGTGCAAAGAAATTAAAACGAATCATGTTCGCTTTGCCGTGAGCAGAGCTTGCTCCAAAACGTACAGAACGGAAAATTCCAGCCATAAAGGTGACGTAATAATCCTCTAGCGTACCTTCGGTAATTTCACCTTTCTCTAGAAGGCTTTGTACCATGTATAAACCTAAAATATCGGCTTTGCCTTCCTCGAGAGCTGAGGCATGTTCTTTAAGTGCGCCGCGAACGGTGCCCGAACCGTCTAGGGTATTTTTAATGCCAAGACCGTGAGCCACTTCGTGAAACATGGTGTTGGCGAAAAAAGCGTCGAAGGTAATGTGTTCACGTTGCTCTGGTACAATTAACGTGTCTGCGATAGGCACTAGAATAGTATTGAACTTTGCACGCATCGCGTTTTTAAGTTGAAGACGGCGGGTTCCCTTTTCTAACTGTACGCGCTCGTCATTGGGCAGGTTAATCGCAATGGTTTTGCTACCAGCATTAGAATGGCCTGCGTAATAAATAACGTCATACGCATTAAGGTCTGCATCAGAGCCTGGCATTTCAGCTTTGTAAGCATCAGCAACAGGAAGCCCTTGCTGCAGCTCAGGTAGTAAAGCCGCGTACTTAGCAAGCTTTTCACTCCACGCTAAATCTTTAATAAGCACATAAGCTTCAAACGCTGCGCGGTAGCCAAAAAGCTGATCTTCATAGTTTTCAATAGGGCCAATGACTAACTCAACAGGGTTAGTCTTCATATCCATCCAAGCCATGTCAGAAGCAAGATAGTCGTTAGACAACAATGCCTCAGAACGAAGCTGTAAGTATTGTTTAAAGCTTTCGTCTTCAGCCAGTTTAGACGCTTTCTTCAGCAAGTCAGATGCTTTCATCAATTCGCTTTTAAACGCTTCAGAGTAAGGTACAGAATAAAGGTTGCGCGCTTCATCGCGCTTCACCATAGAATACAAGCCTTGTTTGTCTTCAAACTCAGCCGTAGCAAATTCTTCTTTTTCCATATCGTTAGGATAAAACTCAGCGCCTAAGGCTTTGTCAGCATAGCCACTAATAAACGGTGTATCGCCGTTAAGTCGATCCCAAGGACCATAGTTTATGGCGGCAAAATGACGCACTTTTTCGTCGCTAATTGAAGAAAGGAAGGTATCTTTATCTTCAAAAAATGCCTGCTTCCAAAATAGGTCGTCCATAATTGTTGACGCATCGATTAAAAGCGAAAGCATTTTATGCTGGTTTTCACTAAGGTGTGATAGGTCGCTGGTAAGGTCTACACCGTGATAAATAGACAAGCGAGACTCGTCTACAAGTAGAGTTTGCGCTGTATCGGCTTCAGGCTTTGCCGTTTGAGTTTGCGTTGTATCGGCACTTTTGCTGCAGGCGGTCAGCATAAATAGCCCAGCTATTGCCGCAGCAATAGGCGAATAAGTTGAAGTCATTTTTTTAATCATAAGGTTTACCGTGTCGTTTTCCCGTATTGATTTAAGTATGTGGGGAGGTGTTTGCGTAACTCACTATAGCTATGCTTTTGATTTTATACAAAAGTATGAAAATTATTTGCTTAATTTCAATAGTGGTTTGCTGCTTGTTGTCTATACTTTGATTAAGCTCTTGTGCTTATGCGGTCGTTGAACATTTGCATCAAGCCTGTTTTTTTTTAGTTGGTCGAAACTAGAGAGCTACTATAGTATGGTGATAGAAATACCATAATAAAACAATAAAGGGTTTGTATTTTAGTGCGTAGCACAGTTGTTTATGTGAATAAGCGCAGGGAATGCAACGCATAGCTAATCATTTTATTTGGCCCATCAGTTTGATGATGACTTGGTTGATAACGGATAACGCAAACTATCGCCTTATCAAGGCGATTTGGAACTTTCTAAGGGTAGAAATATGTCTACACAGAACGCGCTTTCAACTATTTTGGTTGAAAAGATAAACAATGACACACTGGTCCTTCCTACACTTCCTGCTATTGCATTGAAAGTCCGTAAAGCAGCAGATGATCCGGACATTAACCTTAATGCTATGGGCGAGGTAATCGGACAAGATCCCTCACTTAGTGCAAGAATGATCAAAATTGCAAACAGTGCTTATATGGGTCGCAGTGTCAAAGTAAACTCTATCAGTCAAGCGGTAACCCGTATTGGCCTACGACAAATTAAGAATATTTCTACCGCACTGGCAATGGAGCAGCTTTTTGTTTCTAAAAACGATGTAGTTGCTCGTTATTTGCAACAGGAATGGGCGAATACGGTAAACATAGTTGCCAGTGCAATGGCGGTATTACAGCTTTACATAGCCCGCACCAAAAAGCGGGAAATGAGCATGGATACTATGACCTTAGCTGCATTGGTTCATAATATTGGTGTACTGCCTATTTTGACCGAAGCAGAACGTCACCCTGAGGTTTTTGCTAACCCTTCTTTTCTCGAGGTAGCGATAGATAAATTAGCGGGCCGAATTGGCGCAAGCATAATGAGAGAATGGGGCTTTGGCGATAACTTCGTTAATATATCTAAAAACTGGAAAGACCTAAGCTACCTTCCTGACGAGCTGGGGTATATTGACTTTGTTCGCGTAGGCGCAGCAGTTTCGGGTGCGGCAGGTAGTCAAAAAGATGCGATGCTAAACTTAGCTATTCAGCGTGGTGTGGTTGAGGACATGGGGGAACTTCACTCTGATGAGTTCGAAGAGCTAACAAGCGCCGCGAAGCAAATTTTCTTATAAGCAGTTAAGCTACTCCTAGCGCTATACAGTGATGCAAGGCCGATACAGAAGTGAAACTTCAAAACGTATCGGCCTTTTTGTTATGTAAGTTAGCCGTGGGTATAGCGTTAAATAAGCAAAACTACGCGCTGGCGGGTTTCTTTTGAACATACAGCAGTAATAAGCCTAGCCCTAATCCCCACACGGCGGAAGTCATGGAATATAAACTAAATCCTGACGCTGTGCACAACAGGGTAAGCAGTGCAGGTGCTCTGTGATGCTCTACTTCCATAGCGCGAACCACAGCCCCTTGAAGCGTTGCTAAAAGTGCTAGCCCAGCAAGTAGGTGAATGATGATACTGGACATGCTAACAAATAAAGCAACGACCACTGACGCTAATAGCCCCATAAACAAGTACGCTACGCCAGCCACCATGGCAGCTCTATAGCGCTGTGACTTATCATTATCCGCTTGCTCACCCATGCACAGCGCTGCTGTGATTGCGGCTAGGTTAAAGGTGAAACCTCCAAACGGTGCTAATAGACCTTGTACAATCGCAATACCCGATAAAATAGGCTTGTGATCTGGCGTATAGCCATGGGCGTGATGAATAGCAATACCAGGTAAATTTTGAGAGAGCGTAGTTATAAGAAAAAGGGGAAAGGCTAACCCAATAGTGGCACTTAATGAGAAAGTTGGTGTTACCCAAATGGGCTCGGGCAGGGTAAATATTGCTGACAACCCTGATGAGGTACTTGATAGAGCAACAACACCGCTGGCACTACCCATAAACAAGCTAATGCCCACCGACATAACCAATAGTAACAGCATCAGATAGCGGGGAAATAGTCGGCTTCCTATTAGGTAAGTGGAAATAAATAACGCGACTAGGTGCGGCGCTTCGTTAACATCGGTAAATATAGAAAGGCATATAGGTAAGAGAATACCGGCTAAAAGTGCAGATGAAATGGCTGGAGGAATGCGACTAATTTGATTAAGTAAGGTTCGGCTTTGCGCTGTTACAAGTGAAAGCATTGCGCATATTACAAAAGCACCAATGGCTTCGCTTAAACTATAGTCGCCGATACTGGTTAACAAAAAAGCCGCACCAGGGGTAGACCAAGCGGTAACAACGGGTAGTTTAGTCAGCCATGAAAACAGAATACAGGTAATACCCATTCCTAGACCAAGCGCGAATAACCAGCTTATTACCATGTCATCGCTAGCGCCGGCTTTGCGCGCTACATCAATGATAATGACAACAGAACTACTGTAACCTACCGTAACGGCGGTAAGCCCCGCGCTGATATGGCTTAACTTCCATTTACTCATGAAAACCCTCGTGATGTAATTTCGATTTGGCAACGACTGAGCGATGAAACACGCGTTTAGTATCTATCAAATGTGCTACTCTACATTTTTGTGCGCTATAACGTACAGTAGATAACTTAGCATTTGTGCGTTATAGCGCACAACTGTTTTATTAACATCAGCGACAAAATAAAAGGCCTTCATTACATGACAAAAGCAAATGGGCAGCCTTCTGCTATCTCAAGAAGTATTGCACAGCACCTGCAGACTGTTCGCAAAGCTAGGGGGCTTTCCCTTGATAAAATAGCGAAGTTGACGGGGGTATCGAAAGCTATGTTAGGACAAATAGAGCGGGGTGAGTCGAGCCCGACAATCGCAACCTTATGGAAGATAGCGACAGGACTTGAGTGTTCGTTTTCTTCTTTTTTATCCAATGTCGATGTTGAGCATTCTTCTCAACACGAGGATAACAAGTTCGCTAATGACCCAAATGTATCAATAAAAACCTTATTTCCGTTTAATTTAATAACCCAGTTTGAAATGTTTGAGCTTTGTTTGAAGGACTTTCATGAGCAGCACTCTTCGGCACACCAGATAGGTGTAACTGAACACATTCACGTATTACAAGGAAAGTTGGGGGTATTGCAAGAGGGTCAGTGGCACACTTATAAGGCGCAAGAGCAATGTATATTACGTGCTGATCAACCCCACGGCTATCGAGACGAAGTAGGGGAAACGCGCTTTATTGTGGTAATCCATTACCCGGCTTAAATCGATCGAGCAATTTATAGGAACCGCTCCGCAGGTTTATGAGGCGCCACTTATATTTAAGCGACGCCTCTCATGTTTATGCTCGCTTACAAACTATCGTCGTTAAGATTAAGCGCACCGCGAAGAAAGTTCAGCAGCGTACAAATCTCTGCTGACATTAACGCAAACTCTGCATCAAGGCGCGCCTCTACCTGATCCTTTGGTACATCGTCAGTTTCTTCTTTAATGCGGTCGGTGAACTTAATACGCTTAATGGCGCCATCTTCACACATAATAGCCGTTAGGGTTTCTGCATATTCAAACGCGACTTTTTGTACCAGTTTACCGGCATCTAGGTGAATACTAATTTCTTCGCTATCTAGCGGCTGGTTCTTACAACGAATAACGCTACCTGTATCATCGGTAGACTTAAGTTCAGCTTCTTCAAGTAGCCCTACACCTTCTGGTGTTGACTCAGTAACCCAGTGCGTAAGTTCGCTTTGAAGGCTTCTGCGCGTAAAGGGTACTACTGGAAGTGAACCTATGGCCTTTCTGACCATGGCCAAAAAGGCTTCGGCTTTGCCGTCAGATGAAGCATCAACCACCACCAAGTTGTCGGCAAGCGAGATAAAGCCATGGGTGTAGGTGTTCTTTGTAAAGGCCTGTGGCAGCAGGCGGGTTTGGATTTCTTGCTTAAGGTCTGCTTTGGCTTTTTTGCCAACTGGCGAACCCGTTTCCATTTCAATTTTAGCTACCATTTCGTCAAGCTCGGCATTGACCACGGCACTGGGCAAGATTTTTTCTTGTTTCTTCAGCGTAATCCAAAAGCGCTGCTGAACAACATGAAACATAGTGCCTTGCTTACCAGCCTGTGAAAACGGAGAGGCAAATCCCATGGTTGCCAAATCCTGGCTGCCGCACGGGCGGAAAGCATGCTCGTTTAAGACTCGCTCTAAATCACCCTCGTCTAGCGATAGCGGCTGGGTAATTTGATAGGCTTTTACATTTTTAAACCACATAGTGTAAGCATTCTCTTGATAAAAATAGGGCGCAAGCGTACCAACGTAAGACTTGCGGTGCAATTGAATAAAAGGTTGTTAGATACTTGAAGCTGTTAAGTGCTTACCAGATTAAAAATACTAAAAAGGTTACGCACTTTTCTTGGGAAAACGAATGGTGTACTGCAAGCCATTGCCGAGTGCGCTATCGGCTTCAATGTGGCCTTTTAGCGACTGGGTAACCAAGTTATACATAATATGTGTGCCCAGACCGCTGCCACCTTGCCCTCGTTTGGTGGTAAAGAAAGCATCAAATAATTGACTTAATTCTTCTTCACTTAAGCCTCTGCCGTCATCTTTGTAGTAAATAACAACGTTGTCACCTTCTTCTTTTACATCGAGAGTAATCTTACCGGCACTTTTGCTTTCAAAGCCGTGTGTAATCGAATTAACGACCATATTTGTTACAATCTGAGCAATCGCTCCAGGGGCACAGGTTACAACTAAGTTATCCGGGCAGGTCAGATTAATCTGATGGTCTGTATGCTTAAAACTTGGCTGTAGGGATTGAATAATTTCGTTGATGTATTCGCCTAACACGAACTCGCGCTCGGTTTCGCTGGTTTGGTCAACGGCCACTTGCTTAAAGCTGGCGATAAGGTCTGATGCGCGTTCTAGGTTACTTAAGAGCAAAAGCGCAGTTTGCTCGGCTTCGTCAATAAAGCTTGCCATACTTTTACTGGTCAGGCTTTTATCTTCAAAATCAGTCTTCAGGTTGTTTAGTCGCTCTTGCAGAAAACTGGCTGCGGTAACGCTTACGCCTAACGGCGTATTTACGTCGTGTGCAATACCAGCAACAAGGCCGCCAAGCGACGCCATGCGCTCTGACTCTACTAGCTGCTCTTGTGCTTGGTTAAGTGTGTCCATTGAGCTCGCGAGTTCTTGGTTACGTTTGCGAAGTTCTGCTTCTATGTATTGGCGATTTTCATTTTCCTGGCGAAGCTCTCGCTGGTGGGCAATAAGCTCGTCTTTTTGCTGTTCTAAATCCAGCATGATTTGTGACAATGACGCAGTTTTCTTTGCAACTTCCTGCTCTAAAATAAGGTTTTGGTCATCTAATTTTTTATTGGCAAGCGTTAGCTCGCTTTGCGCATCTTTAAGCTTGTCATTTGAAACGATAAGGTCGTCAATAACATTGTTGTATGACTCTTTGAGCTGCAACAACTCGTTGTCATCATCCAATTTGATATTGAATTTACTTTCTGCGGGGTGCTGAGGGTCAAAATTGCCCATTTGCTCAGTGATGGACTGTAAGGGCTCAGAGAGCATGGTGCGAAAGGCTGTCATAAACAAGAAAACGAGGAAGGTTGTTTTTACTATCGCGTTGCCTATAAGAAAGAAAACACCCACTTCAATACGGCTAAATATAGTATCGAAGCTTGAGTATAAAGTAACATCGCCTACGGTGGACTCTCGGCCAGAGAATTTGAAAACTAATGGAAAGCTATAGCTAAAAACGCCACCGGGATGATCCTCGATCAGTTCTTGGTCGACAGGCGCTGGAGAGCGCTGAACTCGAATGCCGTATTCTGCAATATAGTTGCCATTTTCACCTCGAACTTGAAGCCCCTCTACAATAGGCAGTGACATTAACCCTTCGGAAATGGCACGTACTTGATCATTGTTCAGCTCCCACAGTGCGCGAGTTAGGCTAGAGGAAAAGGTATTTTTTAACGTTTGAAGCTCGCTTTCGACGTGATTTTTCGTGCTGAGGTATTCAGTGAAAATCTGTCCTACAGTCACAAGAAGCGTGAGCGCAAAGTATACCGACAATACCCTTGCTAAGAGCTTCCTTGATAACCCTGTCTTGACCGCAGCCATAGAAAAACACACCCCTGTTACTTCAGACTTTTTATGATAATCACACTTATGGCAAGAGCACTATTTTAAATGACATAAATGTAGATATTTTTGACAATTCAAGAATATGCGCAATTTTATGAATAAACAAGATTCTATGTATAAACTTTGGACGAAGCGTGTTTTATAAACGTATTAAACTTGACACATTAATGTAATCGTTTTAATAAAACTGTCACAGACCACATTAATAATAACGGCGTTTAAAAATGAGCAGGAATATTACGATGTCTCGTACAGTGTTGGTGGTTGAGGACGAAGCGCCTATCCGTGAGATGCTTAAGTTTGTACTTGAGCAATCTGGTTTTAATATTATTGAAGCCGAAGATTTCGACATCGCGCAAGAGAAAATTTGCGAGCCTTACCCAGATTTGATCCTACTGGATTGGATGCTGCCGGGGGGAAGCGGTGTTCAGCTAGCTAAAAGTTTAAAACAACACGAGTTTACTCGTGACATTCCCGTCATCATGCTTACCGCCCGTGGCGAAGAAGAAGATAAAATTCGCGGCCTGGATGCAGGAGCCGATGATTACGTGACTAAGCCCTTCTCGCCGAAGGAACTAGTGGCAAGAATTAAAGCAGTAATGCGCAGAGTTACGCCCACATCAAACGAAGAGCCGATTGAGTTTAACGGACTTAAACTTGAGCCTGTATCCCATCGCGTTATGGCTAATGAAGAGCCATTGGATATGGGGCCGACAGAGTTTAAGCTATTGCACTTTTTCATGACTCATCCAGAGCGAGTATATAGCCGAGAACTTCTTCTCGATAACGTGTGGGGCACAAATGTTTACGTTGAAGATAGAACGGTAGATGTACACATACGACGCTTGCGCAAAGCTATCTCTCGCCATGGACATGATGCTATGATCCAAACCGTACGCGGTGCGGGTTATCGTTTTTCTACTAAGCTTTAATTAAATGCAGTGTTTAGGGAGTGGTATGACGCCATTTCCTTCACGTCTGTGCGCCGCCCTAACGAGCACCTATTTCCACCTTTAACAACGCGAGCTATTTCATGTATTACCCGTTCTCTTGGTTGAGAAGTACTTTGCGCTTAGTGCTATTCCTTGTGGTTTTTGCGCTTGTCGGGTGGTATCTGGATGATATGTTATTCGCTGTCGCCATAGGTGCGACTTTGCTACTGCTGTTTAATTATTGGCACCTCTATAAGCTGAATCGCTGGCTGTGGCATAGTCGCAAAATGTCCCCCCCTACTGTACGAGGTGTTTGGGAACATATTTATGAAGGTATTTATTACCTTCAGCGTCGAAATCGTAACAAGCGTAAAGAACTAGGTGAGTTAGTAAAACGCTTTAGAGAAGGTTCTGAAGCCCTACCGGATGCAGCGGTAGTGGTTGATTCAAAGGCATGTATTATTTGGTGTAACCGTCTTGCACGCTTAGATCTAGGGTTGAAATGGCCGCAAGACTCAGGCCGCCGTATAGACAACCTGCTACGTCACCCTGAATTTATACAGTACTTTCACGCGGGTAATTACAAATATCCTATTGAAGTACCGTCGCCGACTAACCCTAATAAAACCTTCGAATATCGAATCATGCCTTATGGCGATGAGCACCTCCTTTTAATTGCGCGTGATATAACGCGAGTGTCTCAGCTTGAAGAAATGCGTAAAGATTTTGTGGCGAACGTTTCTCATGAGCTACGAACGCCGCTTACGGTTATTAATGGGTATTTAGAAATCCTTCCTGTTGACGAAGCGTCAGATCCGTTTATGCACAAAGCGATGAAAGAAATGACATCGCAAACGCAACGTATGCAAAACTTAATAGAAGATTTGCTGGTACTATCGCGTATTGAAGCAAGTTCAGAACGTATTTACGAAAATGTAGTAAATATTCCTGCTGTGCTCTCTCAAGTAGAAAGGGAAGCGCAGGCCCTTAATAAAGAAAAGAGCCACACTATTAAATTTCACATTGACGAAGAGTTGTTTGTCTTTGGCGTAGAAACCGAACTGCGTAGTGCCTGTTCTAATTTGGTGTTTAACGCCGTTCACTACACCCCTGCTGGTGGTGAAATCAATGTATATTGGCGGCGCAGTGCGAGCGGCGCCCAGTTTTCTGTAGTAGACAATGGTGATGGCATTGAACAGAACCACCTTAATCGCTTAACAGAACGCTTTTACCGTGTGGATAAAGCACGCTCTCGTAAAACTGGCGGTTCAGGATTGGGGTTATCCATTGTAAAACACGTGCTGAGTCATCATAATTCCCGCTTAGAGATAACCAGTACATTGGGCGAGGGCAGTAACTTCTCCTTCGTTTTGGATAACGAATTGATTGCAGAGCAGCTGTAACCTTAAGAGGCAGTAAACCTTGGCGAGCAAATGTCATTACAAAGTGAATGGGCTATACCGCGGTGTTATAAGTTTACTGTTGGCAATAGGTCTGTTGTTTCCACTCAAAGTACTCGCGACTCCTCAGGCTACTCAAAGCGCTTCCCCCGCTTCAAGCCCTTATCAAGTGCCGGCCTATGAACGCAAGCCCGGTGTTGCAGGTAAAATATCCTCGGTGGGGTCAGACACGTTAGCTAATTTAATGACCTTCTGGTCACAGGAATTCAAAACTCTCTATCCTCAGGTTGGCTTTCAAATACAAGCCTCAGGTTCATCCACCGCTCCGCCGGCACTTATTGAAGGCACTGCCACTATAGGCCCTATGAGTCGGGAATTAAAACCCAGCGAAATACGGGACTTCACAAGAACCCACGGTTACCCGCCTACAGTATTAAAAGTAGCTATGGATGCCATTGCCATTTTTGTAGATAGGCGCAACCCGATTCCGGGTATGACTCTTGAACAAGTTGATGCTGTTTTTTCTGAAACCCAGTTCTGTGGCAGCAATACAGTTATTACCAATTGGTCTCAACTGGGTGTTAACAACATAGGCTATCGCTCTCCTATCAGGCTGTACGGTCGAAATTCGGTGTCGGGTACTTACGGCTTGTTCAAAGTGATGGCGCTGTGCGATGGTGATTTCAAAAATACGGTGAATGAGCAACCAGGTTCTGCTTCTGTAGTACTGTCTGTGGCGAGCGGTACAGGTGCGATTGGCTATGCCGCCTACGGCTATAAAACTGCGGGTGTTCGCGCTCTGCCTTTAGGAGAGTCACTAGACAGCTTGATCCCTCTTTCGATTGACACTGTGCGTAACGAAACGTATCCGTTTGCCCGTTTTCTTTATTTAGTAATCAATAAAAAGCCCGGTGAGCCTTTACCTACGCTAGAAAGAGAGTTTTTGCGCTATATCTTGTCACAGGAAGGGCAGCAGCAGGTGTTAAGAGACGGATATTTTCCCATTCGTGAAGACGTACTGGTACGCCAACGCCGATTACTTGACGAGTGAAAAGCGTTAACCTCTAACGACTGACAATCACCCACCGATGTTAATTAGACTTATGGTTTTCTTGTCGCCTAGAGCAGGTGTGAAACTGCGCCTTTGCTACTAGTCGCTGTCATAATAGCGTCACAAATCAGAAAGATATAATCATGATTGACCTGATATTCGCGTTAAAAAAAAGGAGGTATCTAAGCAATATCATGCCCGCATTCAGTTAGGTTACATAATCATCATGCTGGTAAGCTAAAGAAAAATAGACAAAAAACGAATTTTTACTGTGTATTTAACATCTGATATCGGTTTTTTTAGACCAAAATTGAACTTTTTCTATGAAACTTTTGTTACAGCGCAGTAATGTAACAAATGTGTCATCTACCTCAGTTAAAGTTTCCGCGTTTTCAAAATCCATAATTATACCGTACTTGGAGAAACACATGGAACTTAAGCAACTTTTCAAAGCTTCAGCTATTGCTACTGCACTTGTGCTAGCTGGCTGTGGTGGCGACATCAATATTAGTGAAGGCGATATTGATAACAGCGTTACTAATACAACGAACAATAATGGTAGTGACACTGATGGCGGCAACACTGGTGGCGATACAGGTTCAACTGATACAGCGCCTGGTGAAGTAAGCTCTTTCCTAAGTGGCGAAGTTTCTGATGCGTTCGGCCAAACGGTTGAAGTACGCGTTCTTTCTGGTCGCTTAACAGCTGACGATGCTGACGACCAAGGCGTTATCACGCTAACCAACGACAAAGTATGGGCGCTTGAAGGTCCAGTGTTTATCGGTAACGACAAAGCTGACAGCGTGACACTTGCAATCGAAGAAGGCACAGTGATCTTTGGTCGTACTGGTGCTGACTATCTTGTAGTAAGCCGTGATTCACAAATTGAAGCTGAAGGTACAGCATCAGCGCCTATCATCATGACATCTTTTAACGATGTTGTTGGCGATGAAGTTGGCGCTGGCCAGTGGGGCGGCGTAGTTATTCTTGGTAACGGTACGTCAACTAAGTGCCCACAAGACGGTTCTGACTGTGCGCTTCAGGTAGAAGGTGCAGAAGAAGGTGCAGTATTCGGTGGTACTGACGATACTGACAGCTCTGGTATCCTTAAATACGTTGTAGTTAAGTACGCGGGTTTTGAAATTGCGCCAGACAACGAACTTAACGGTATTACTTTCGGTGGTGTTGGTTCAGGTACAGAGGTTGACTATGTACAAGTACACAGCAACGCTGATGACGGTGTAGAATTCTTCGGTGGTGCGGTAAACGCGAAACACTTAGTTTTAACCGCTAACCAAGATGACTCAGTAGACTGGGACAATGGTTATAAAGGTAAGCTTCAGTATGTTTATGTTCAGCACGCCGCTGACAACTCTGACGCAAACCGCGGTATTGAAGGTGACGGCGACGGCGGTGACGGTTTAGAGTTCTCTAAGCCAATGATCGCTAACATGACAGTTATTGGTAACACTTTCGACACAGCTGACGCTGACTCTGAAGGCCTTCTACTTCGCGACCAGACTGGCGCAAACCTAATGAACTTCCTTGTCACTGGTCCAGAAGGTATGGGTGAATGTCTAGAGATGGACACCGACGAAACGGTTCAAGCTAACCTTTCTGACGGTGACCTAACTATGACTTACTCAGCCATAGCGTGCTCTGAACCGTTTAACACACCTGAAGGTGCAGTTGACCTAGAAGCATGGTTTACAGGTCAAGAAGGCAACCAGCTAATCGCGTTTGAAGACCGTGCAAACCTTGGTCTTAACCCTGACGGTACGCTAACTGCGCAAAGCGAACTGCTTACCGCAGGTGGCGATGCATCTACATTGCTTGATACTTTCTTTGAAGCGAACACATTCGTTGGTGCTATTGGCGAAGATGACTGGCGTCAAGGCTGGGCATTCGGTTTTGGTGGCGGTAACATCGAGTTAGTAGAAACTGCCTCTGGCTGCCCATCAGGTACAACGTCAATCACTCCAGTAGACGGTTCAACTACTACGTGTGAAGTATCTGGCACTATCACGTCTGACCTAACACTTACAGAAGGTAACTTCTACGCGCTTTCAGGTGCAGTATTCGTAGGTGGCGACAAGGAAAACAGTGCAACGCTTACTGTTGAACCAGGCGTAACGGTTTACGGTGCATCTGGTAACGACTACCTAGTAATTAGCCGTGACTCACAGATTAACGCAAACGGTACTGCTGAAAACCCAATTACATTCACTTCACGTGACCATGTTGTCGGTGGTCTTGAAGCAGGTGAAGCTGGTCAATGGGGCGGCATGATCGTTCTAGGTAACGGCGAATCAACTAAGTGTCCACAAGACGGTACTTCATGTTCACTACAAGTTGAAGGTGCACAAGAAGGTGCAGTATTCGGTGGTACAGATAACACAGATAGTTCAGGTACGCTTCGTTATGTACGTGTAATGCACGGCGGCTTCGAAATTGCACCTGATAACGAACTTAACGGTATTACGTTTGGCGGCGTTGGTTCTGGCACTACTGTTGAGTATGTCCAAGTACACAAAAATGCAGATGACGGCGTTGAGTTCTTCGGTGGTGCAGTAAACGTTAAGTACCTTACGCTTACAGGCATTCAAGATGACTCTGTAGACTGGGATAACGGCTACATGGGTAAGCTTCAGTTCGTACTTGTTAAGCATGCTGACGATAACTCAGATGCTAACCGCGCTATTGAAGGTGACGGTGACGGCGGTGATGGCCTTGCATTCTCTAACCCAATGGTTGCTAACATGACGATTATTGGTAACGAGTTTGATACCGCTAACGCTGATTCAGAAGGTGTCCTTCTACGTGACCAAACAAATGCTCAGCTTTACAACTTTGTTGTGACTGGTCCGGCTGGCATGGGAGAGTGTTTTGAAGCTGACCTAAGCGATGGCGATACCACGCTACTTGGTAATATGGACGGCACAAATACACCGCAGCTTACTTTTGAAACTTCTGTACTAGCATGTGCGGAAAACATCAAAGATTCTGGTGGCTTCAACCAAGAAGCTTGGTTCACTGCGCAGACAGGTAACAGCCTACTTGATAACACTGCAACGGTACTTGACGGTATCTACACAGTAGACGCAACTGCTGCGACTGATGTATCGACGCTAGATAGTTTCTTCTCTTCAGTAGACTTTATCGGTGCAGTGAAAGACGCTGACAACGATTGGACTGCGGGTTGGACTGTTGGTCTTGAATAAGGCCCAGTTCGCATAGCTAAAAACAAGCAAGTGCGTTGCAGAAGTGGCGCACTTGCTTTTAAGTTTGTAAGACACGAATTATTTTCGTGAATGTATTCCTTTCTAAAGAGGTTCATCATGAACAGACCTGCTAACAGGTTTCTTCTAAAACCCATCAGCCTAGCCGTTGCAGCGAGCATTGTGCTTCCAACGTCTATGGCTTTCGCTCAATCAAATGAAGAAGAAGTGATTGAGGAAGTTGTCGCTACCGGTACGCGCCTTAAGGGCACGGCAACGGCAGTAATGGAAGAACGAAAAAATCAAGCTTTCGTAGCTGACATCATGGGGGCAGAGCAGATAGCTCGTACGGGTGATAGTGATGCCGCAGGTGCACTTCGTCGTGTAACTGGTCTAACACTGGTAGATGGTCGTTTCATCTACGTTCGTGGTCTTGGTGAGCGTTACTCATCAACACAATTAAACGGCGCAATCGTGCCAAGCCCAGATCCAACGCGTAACGTAATACCTCTCGACTTGTTCCCGTCGAGCATTATTGAAAGCCTTGCGGTTCAAAAATCGTATTCACCGTCTATGCCTGCGGCATTCGGTGGCGGTAACGTAAATATTCGCTTGAAATCCATACCTACACAGCGTGTTTTCAACGTATCAGCTGCGGTTGGTATCGATACGGAAAACTCTGGCGATGTCCTGGATTATGCAGGTGGCGGTCGCGACTGGACAGGTGAAGACGACGGTACTCGTGCAGCCTCTGCTGCTATCCAAGAGCGTTGGGATTCAAAGAACTTCTTGGACGATCTAGAGCCAGAAGAGGCACTAGAGTTATTTAAAGGCACTAATAGAGAGTATGGCCTTGAAAGAACGTCGGCTGACCCTGATATGCGCTTTAACGTGACCTATGGTGACAGTTACGACTACGATGAAGACTGGCGTTTTGGCTTCCTAGTAACTTCTCGTTATTCAGCGCAAACCCGTTCATCAGAAGAATACGAACTTCAAGACCCTGACTTAGTGGGCGATGACATTATTAATGTTCGCTTCTTCGACGATATTCAGGGTACCGAACAAACAGTGACTTGGTCGTCGTTGCTAACTCTTGGTGTAGACTATAACCGTCAGCATCGTATCGATTACAGTCTAATTGTACTAAACGATACGCGCGATGAAATTCGCGAGATGTTTGGTAACACAGAAAACTTGAACCAAGCAGAAGGCTTGCGTATTCGAGATATCGACGTTCAGTATGAAGAGCGCTCGCTATATACCAATCAGCTTAAAGGTCAGCACACTATCCCAGAACTAAATTTCATGGGTATTGACTGGACTTACTCATTAGGCCGTTCTGTACGTCATGCGCCAGGTAACTTCAACGCACGCTTCGTTATGGAAGATGTGAATGAAGATGGCATCTTTGACGATGAAAATGAAATCTTCTTATCTGATGCACAGACCGCGGCTCGATATACGTTTCAAGACCTTCACGACCGCTTGGAGAACTTTGGCTATAACGTTACTTACCCGATGTCATTGGGTAAGTGGGAAACAGAATACAAGGTAGGTGCTAGCTTCGTCACAAAAACACGTAGTGCTGAAAACCGCCGTTTCGACATTAATACCCTTGGTGTTGAAGACCGTTCAGTTTTAGACGGTAACGACTTTAGCGAAATCTTCAGCGACAGTGTTTTAGACACCTTATCTTTGTCTAGTCGCCCGATTATCCGTGATACAACCATTGCGGGTGATGATTATGTGGCAGGTCAAAAAATCGATGCCTACTATTTTGAAGCTGACTTCTTCTACGACAACAAGTGGCGTTTCACTGGTGGCGTACGCTGGGAAGACTTCCGTCAGGTAGTGGCGCCACTAGATCCGCGCACAAACCAGTTTGATTTGAGTGACGAAGCGGATCGTTCGCAGCTTGCGTTCCAAGAAGATGGTTTCTATCCAGCGCTTGCTGTGACTTATTTCTTAGAAGACGATATGCAGCTACGTGCAAGTATTGGTCAAACGGTAGTTCGCCCTGATCTTCGTGAAGTATCATCAGCTACTTACCTAGATCCGTTAACTAACTTCCCAATTGCGGGTACGCCGGGTGTAAGTACAACGGATATCATCAACTATGATTTACGTTGGGAATGGTACCGTGAAGCAGGTAACAACGTATCGGTAGGTTTATTCTACAAAGATATGGAAGCACCTATCGAATCAGTACAGTCTCCGGCTCAGGATGGCCCTCCGCTTATTCGTATTGCTAATGCTGAATCTGGCGAAGTGTACGGCGTTGAAGTTGAATTCCTGCAGGACCTAGCCTTTATCGGTGACGGTATTTGGGACAACTTGTTTACCACTGGTAACATTACAGTGAGTGACTCTGAAATTGTATTAGACCGTCAGAATATCGTAGAGCAAACCGGTGTGTCTGCGGCTATCACAAATGTAGAGCGTCGTATGACAGGTCATTCTCAGTATGTGTTAAACATGCAATTAGGCTATGACTCAGACAACGGTGAACACTCAGCGTCACTTGTTTACAACGTATTTGGTGAGCGTATCCTGATTGCGGGTATTGATGGTTTCGATGATAACTTCGAACAACCATTCCATTCACTTGATATGGTTTACAAGTACTACCCTGACTTTAATAGCACTGTCACATTACGTGTTCAGAATATCCTAGGCGAAGATCGTGAAATTGAGTTCAACGATACTCTGCTTAGGTCTGAGACACGAGGTACAGGTATAAGGTTGTCATTTAAATACGACTTCTAAACCTGCACTTATCACAGAGGCCGCTAAACAGCGGCCTTTTTTATGTGCAATAGATGACAATTTTGGTCTATTTATGACAGTTCCGTAATAAAACTGTCACAGAAAACTCCTATCCTACGCGCAGAAATTTATAGTCGGACAAATCCGATTTCTTTTAACTTTAAAGGTTTGAATGTATGAAGCTTATCAATGCCTTGCTTGTAGCAGGTGCGCTAGCAGCGGCACCCGTACTTGCACAAGACGATGAAGTCTTAAAACCCGTTGTCGATGAGGCAGCGAAAATAAATGAGTCAGCGGCGAAATCGCAAGAAAAAATTAACGGTATTACCGACCAAATTGACAGCAAACTTCAACAGTTCAAAACATTGATGAAAGAAATCGAAGGCCTTGAGGTTTATAACACCCAGCTTCGTAAGCAAATCAATAACCAAGAACAAGAAATGGCAGACCTAAATGCTGCTATCGATGAAGTGTCTGTTGTTGAGCGTCAAATCACGCCACTGATGATGCGCATGATTGACGGTCTAGAGCAGTTCGTTGCTTTAGACGTACCTTTCCTTCCAGAAGAGCGCGCGAATCGCGTAGCTGACCTTCGCGCCATGATGGACCGCGCCGATGTTGCTGCGTCTGAAAAATTCCGCCGCGTAATGGAAGCGTACCAAGTAGAAATGGACTACGGCCGCACTATGGAAGCGTACAGCGGTATTCATTCAATTAACGGTCAAGAGCGTGACGTTGAGTTCTTACGCCTTGGTCGTACAGCGCTAATCTATCAAACACGTGATGCGAGCATGCAAGGTGTTTGGAACAAGCAAACTCGTCAGTGGGAAGAGCTTGATAGCAGCTACCGTACACAAATTACAAAAGGTCTGCGCATGGCGAAGAAGCAACTTGCACCAGACTTGCTAATGCTGCCAGTGGCAATTACAGACTAAGAGGTTGATGAGAATGTTTAACACAGTAAAACGTATCGCTGTTGGTCTAGCAGCCCTTAGCATCAGCGTTGGTGCTTTCGCACAAAGCGACCGTGCAATGGACTTAGACGCACTTCTTAAGCAATTAGAAGAAGGGCAGTTTGCACAGTCTCAGCAGAATAAACAGCGCGAGCGTGATTTCCAAGCGCAACGTGCAGAACAAGATCGCATTCTTCGCGAAACCCGTGAAAAGCGTGACCAAATGCTTGCACAATCTGAGCAGCTTGAAACACAGTTTGAAGAAAACGAATTTAAACTGGCTGACTTGAACGGTGCGCTAGATACGCGTCTTGGTTCACTAAAAGAGCTATTCGGTGTACTTCAGCAAGTTGCTGGCGACACCAAAAACAAATTCTATAACTCAGTTATTTCTGCGCAAATTCAAGGCCGTTCAGAGTTCCTTGACCAAATGGCACAAGATATGGGCTCAAGCTCTAAGCTTGCATCAATTGAAGAAATTGAGCGCGTTTGGTTTGAAATGCAGCGCGAAATGACTGAGTCAGGCAAAGTCACGACCTTCACAACCGATGTTGTTGAAGCGGGCGGTGAGAAAGTGAATAAGTCGGTAGTACGCGTTGGTCCATTTGCTCTAGTTGCTGACGGCAAATACTTAGACTACAACGGCGTAACAGGTACAGTATCTGAACTAGTGCGTCAGCCTGCTGACCGCTACATGGATTCTGCTGCAGAACTACAAGCATCAAATGGTGAGCTAGTGCAGTTCGGTATTGACCCAACAGGTGGTTCGATTCTTGGGCTTCTTGTTCAAGCGCCAAATCTTAAAGAGCGTGTAGAGCAGGGTGGTGTTGTAGGTTATATCATTCTTATCGTTGGTGCATTCGGTCTTCTACTTGCACTTGAGCGCCTAGTAACGCTTACGCTAACACGCATGAAAGTGAACAAGCAGCTTAAGAGCAAAGAAGTTAACACTAACAACCCGCTTGGCCGTGTACTTAAAGTTCGTGATGAATATCCAAACGCAGACGTAGAAGCGCTTGAGCTTCACCTTACTGAAGCGATTTTGGGCGAAGTACCTAAGCTAGGTCGTAACCTAACTATCATTAAGATTATCTCAGTAGTTGCACCGCTTATGGGTCTACTAGGTACGGTAACCGGTATGATTAATACCTTCCAGGCAATTACCTTGTTTGGTACAGGTGACCCGAAACTAATGGCAGGTGGTATTTCAACTGCACTTGTAACAACAGTACTAGGTCTTGTTGTAGCGATTCCAATGACACTGCTTTACGCAATGCTAAACACACGTTCTAAGAACATTGTGTACATCCTACAAGAACAGGCGTCTGGCGTAATTGCAGAGCGCGCTGAGCGAGGCTAATCATGATCGAGTTTCTAGAAGCAATTCGCGATTTCACAGAAACAGGTGGCCAGGTTCTGCTGGTCATCGGTCTGCTGATATTCGTTATGTGGCTTTTGATCCTCGAGCGTGCGATGTATCTGATGGTTTGGCATAAGCAAGCCAAGAAAGAAGCGATAGCAATGTGGACCGCACGCGCCGATCGCTCTTCTTGGTTCGCTGAGCAAGTTCGTCAGAAAACAATTTCACAGTTAACCATGCGCCTTAACGGCAGCATCCCAATTATCCAGTCACTGGTAGCGCTTTGTCCGCTGCTAGGCTTGATGGGAACGGTTACCGGTATGATTGAAGTGTTCGATGTAATGGCGATTGCGGGTTCAGGTAATGCTCGTTCAATGGCATCAGGTGTATCGAAAGCTACTATCCCGACAATGGCGGGCATGGTTGGCGCACTTTCAGGCGTATTCGCCGCTACCTGGTTAACTCGTATGGTGAAATCAGAACGCACGCATCTTGAGGATGCATTGATTATTCAACGTTAATGCTAGCTAAGCGTTAAGGTAAGGTATTTATTATGAAGCAGCACTTTCAAAACCTAGTCGATGAGGAAGAAGCAAACATCGACATGACGCCCATGCTGGACGTTGTATTTATCATGTTGATCTTCTTTATCGTGACTGCGTCATTTGTGAAAGAAGCCGGTATCGATGTTAACCGTCCTGAAGCAGCCACCGCTGTGAAAAAGGATCGCGCCAACATCCTTATCGCGATTTCAGATAAAGGTGAAATTTGGATTAACAAACGTCGTATCGACGTTCGCGCAGTACAGGCGAATATTGAGCGCTTACACGCTGAAAACCCTCAGGGTACTGTTGTTATTCAGGCTGACAAAAAGGCCACAACAGAAACCTTGATCAAGGTTATGGACGCGTCGCGAGCAGCAGGCGTTTACGATGTTTCGATTGCAGCCCAAGAGCAATAAATCATGCCACGATATTTAATCGCATTTGTTATTTCCCTTGCGATCACGTTAGGCCTGTTCTTCTTGATGCAATCGCTTATCAAGATGGGTGGCAGTGCACTAACTGAGCCGCCAAAGGGAAGCGTGCTTGACTTTGTAAGGGTCAAGCAGGACGAGCAGGTTGAGAAAAAAGATCGTAAGCCGAAAAAGCCACCTAAGCCAAAAGAGCCACCTCCGCCTATGGAGCAACCTCAAATGGACTCACCATCTCCTGATGCAGAAGGTACGTCGATGGACTTTGGCGCTGAAGTCGGGGACGACATCTCTTTAGATGGAGGCTTGGCCCTTGAGTCAGGTGACGGTGAATACCTACCCATCGTTAAAGTTGCGCCAGTTTATCCAAGACGTGCACTTCAACGTGGTATTGAAGGCTTTGTTATTGTTGAATTTACGGTAACCAAACAAGGTGCGGTGCGCGACCCAATTGTTGTAGAAGCGAACCCAGAAGGTATTTTTGAACAAGCGGCCATTGATGCGGCAATGAAGTTCAAATATAAGCCTCGCGTGGTTAACGGTGAAGCAACAGAAGTGTCTGGTGTACAAAACCGTATTTCGTTCCAAATTGACGGGTAACAGAACATGATGAAAAAACAGACGAATACATTGCTTAGTGCACTGGCGTTTGCATTTGCATCGGCCACAGTATCTGTACCTAGCATGTTGGTTGCCAATGATGCTGTTGCGCAAGGGCAAAAAGCGAGCGAAAAGAAAACCCGTCGCGTACCTACGCTGCGCGGTAAGGTTTACGAGCAGCTAGCCCGCGCGCAAACGGCAGCGGATGAAGCCGGTAACGTTGAAGAAGCTATCGCTATTTTGAAAGAAGTAGAAGATAAGTCAGACTCAATGAACGCCTACGAAAAAGCCATGATGTACAACTTTTTCGGCTTCATTTATTACAACAACGAAGACTATGCAAAAGCATTGGAATCGTTTGCCAAGGTGGTAGAGCAGCAGCCAATTCCTGAAAAGTTCGAAATGACCACGCTTTTCAGTTTGGCCCAGCTTAACCTTATGCAAGGTAATTACGACGACACAATCACTTATCTAGAGCGTTGGGAAAGCCTGAATACGGGTCCAGTACCGGTTAAAAACAAAGTGATAAAAGCCCAGGCGTACTACCAAAATAAACAGTACGACGAAGCGGCAATGTGGATTTCTGAAGCGGTGGCTGACCACGAAGCTGAAGGCATGATCCCTGATGAAGGTTGGTTAATCCTTCAGCGTGCTATTTTTTATGAACTCAAGCAGCCTCAAAAGGTTAAAGACGTTCTAATTAAAATGGTGAAATTGTTTGACGAACCTAAGTATTGGATCCAGCTAGCCGGTATGTACGGTGAGCTAGGTGAAGAGCGCAAGCAGTTGGCTATTATGGAAACTGCTTATCAACGCGGTTTTGTTAATACGTCAGCTGATGTGTTCAACATGGCACAGCTTTATTACTATCACCGTGTACCTTATAAAGGTGCCAAGTTGATGGAGCAGGCAATGAACGACGGTGTGCTTGAGAAAAACTTGCGCAACCTTAAGTTCTTAGGTCAAAGCTGGTCACTTGCTAAAGAGCAAGACAAAGCCATTCCAGTAATGATGCAGGCGGCTAAACTGTCTGAAGACGGTGAGTTAGATGCACAGTTAGCGCAAATTCTTCTTAATGAAGAGCGTTTCGACGATGCAATTGCCGCAGCAGACCGCGCGGTTGAAAAAGGCGACTTAAGAAACCCAGGTCTGGTTTACTTGATTAAAGGCATGGCACTTTACAATAAAAAGCAATATGCCCTAGCACTTAATCAATTAGCAGAAGCTGAAAAGCATCAGAAAAGCCGTGCTATGGCACAGCAGTGGAAGCAGTTTGTGCAGGGCGAGAAGCGTCAGGCTGATGCCATCGCTGCCGAACTTGGTGCCAGTTAAAGCTAGTGTTTAAAGTTATACGTTAATTAAAAAGGTCGATAATATATCGACCTTTTTTATACCTCTTATTGGGAATATTTTAAATCTCGCTGAGAGCGCAATGAACTACGCGGACTGGTATCAAAAGCCGCGAACCTTTTGGTTTGTAAAATAAGGTTTTGTAGTGACTATAACTTATCAGGGAAGCAAATCCGTTACCGATGCCATTTGTCCTTCGGCTTCTAGCTGATTCCAATGGTTTTTAGTTTCTAATATTTCCTTCTTAATTGAAATAAAGCACTCCACCAGTTTGGGATCGAAGTGTTTACCTGCTCCTTCTCGAAGGTGTTCAAATGCTTCATCGTCAGACCATGCTTTTTTATAAGGACGCTTCATCGTTAGCGCATCGAAAACATCAGCAATGGCAACAATACGAGCACTTTCGGGGATATCTTCTCCAGCCAAACCCTCGGGATAACCCGTACCGTTCCACTTTTCGTGATGACATAAGGCAATTTCTGCAGCAAGAGCAAAGAGCGGAGTATCGCATTGAGAAAGGATTTTATGGCCGATTTGTGCGTGAGTGCGCATCACTTCCATTTCGCTATTTATTAATCGGCGAGGCGCTTTTAAAATAGCATCAGGAATACCTATCTTACCTGTGTCGTGCATAGGCGCTGCTTGCGCTAACAAGCATGCATCTTCATAGGACCAGCCCCAAGCAATTGCTAAGCATTTGCTGTAGGCCGCCATTCGCCATATGTGGTGCCCTGTATCTGTGTCATTATAATGACCAGCGGTAGCTAACATAGTAATAGCACTTTGCTGACTTTTACTGAGCTCTTCAGTGCGTTTTGCCACTAAGTTTTCGGTAGTACGCATTTGTTGTGCAAGGCTTATGTGAGTTTTCACGCGCGCAAGAGTAATACTAGGCGAAACCGGTTTAGTGATATAGTCGACGGCGCCTAGTTTAAACCCCTTCTCCTCGTTTTCTCCTTGAGTCAATGCGGTAACAAAAATAACTGGGATTTGACTTAGTAGCCTGTCTGTTTTTAGCTGCTTGCAAACTTCAAAACCGTCCATTTCTGGCATCATAATGTCTAACAGTATTAGGTCCGGCGTAAACTGCTGCACTATTTTCAACGCAACAGTGCCAGATGGCGCAACCTTTACATGGTAATAAGGGCTAAGTATGCCAAGCAGTATGTCAATATTGGCGGGCTCATCATCGACAACAAGTACGCTGAATTTATTATTTGTCGGTTTCGGTTTATTCATTACTAATAGTGTCTTTCAATTGGTTAATTAATGTTAAAGCACTTTCAAAATCATAAACGGCAGCAAGTTGCTTTAGTCTATTTATTTCATGGGAATAGCGTGACTCTGCGTGTTGTGCTGCAAAGCTTGATATGTACTCTAGGGCTTTAGCATCGTAGGTTTCTAGTGCATTCTGTATAGTGTCCAAACTAGATAGGATGGAGGTTTCATCTACATTGTCATTTAATTGTGTATCGGCAATTAATGTGGCCTTGTTTATCGTATGCGCAATGAGGAGAAGCGCTGCATCAAGCTCAAAAGACAGTGTAGCTACATGTTTTGCTATGATCGCGTCCGGTTTCTCATCTGCACCAATAAGCACGTGGAGGCATTGAGCAAGAGTGGTAGCACCAATACGCTGTGCATCGTCATATAATTCGGTCAATAGCTGGTTGTTGACAGACGGTGTGTGGAAGATGTTAAGTAAATCCGACATTACGCTTTGCTGACTGTATTTATTATAAAAAGTCATCAAAGAAGAAATAAAAGGGCTCGGCTCATCAGGAAGGGTTACCTCAATGTAACCTGCGTGTATGTTCGTATCTATTGTATGAACTATTTCATCAGCTTTGGCCGGTTTCACTAAGTGAAAACACATACCTGATATTAGGGCCTTTTCTGAAGCTTCCGGCGTTTCATCGGCACTTAATGCAATCATAGGCACTGTCCAGCCGTATTGCTGAGAAAGCGTTTCTGCTATCTCGTATCCTGAAATATCCGGGAGGTGACAATCTAGCAAAAGTGCGTCGAACCTTGAGGTTTCGCAAAGTGCTAAGGCTTGCTGTCCTGTGGTGGCTGTAACCACTGTCATTCCTAAGTCGCTAAGTATTTGCTGACTAATTTCTACACTTATGGGGTCGTCATCAACCACTAATACTCGTTTGGAAGTTAACCGGATACTTCGCCACTTTTTGCTTTCTAGACCGTCTATTAACTGCTTCTTAGTAGAAGTTTGAAGCGGCGAAAGGGCAGAAATAATGTCGCTATCAACAAACGGAAGTTCAACAATATTGATGTGTGAAGGTAATGTAATTCCCAATCTTTTCTTTACTTCCTGGCGGCTTAATGAACTTAACAATACACGCATGTTGATATTGTTGTATTCGCCGGCTTCTAACTTATTAGAGAATCGGCTCCAGCTATCTGCATCTTCGGCTAAAAATACAATGCTTAAAGGCATATTGTCTGGAAGCTTGTCGCTGCCTTCATCCACTACCCGACAATGAATACCGAGTCTCTCTAATGTGTTGCCGAGTACTTCACACGCTGAACTTACGCTTTCATGTGTCTTAATGCATATGATGTTTTTAGGTAATGAGACAGGTAATAGTGGATTGGGTCCTTCTTTATCGCTACGGCAAACAGGTAAAGTAAATGAAAAGCTGCTCCCTTCATTGACTTTGCTTTCTAGGAGCAGCTCTCCCCCCATTAGTTCTACTAATCGCTTACAGATAGTTAGGCCTAAACCCGTGCCACCGAACTTTCGTGAAATTGAAGCATCAGCCTGAACAAAAGCATTAAATAGCTTAGACTTTCCTTCATCGCTTATCCCCATCCCAGTGTCCGATATCCTAAACATCAGCATGGCGTCTTTCGGTTCCACAATAAGTGTTACGCATCCTTGGTCAGTAAACTTTATAGCGTTACTTAGAAGGTTCAGCAGCACCTGATAAATTTTCTCGCTATCTCCATGACAGGGAATACTCGTGCTACAGCGAATGTCGAAAAGAAGCTGAAGTTGCTTTTGTTGAGCTTTAACTTGGAATACTTGTGCTAACTTTTCGATGATTCTTGTCAATGTGAAAGGCTCATCAACAATATCGATTTTGTTTGCTTCTACTTTTGAGAAGTCCAAAATACTGTCGATAAGTTCAAGCAATGCGTTAGCACTGTTTTGCACTTTTTCTAAATACTGTTGCTGCTGGTCGCTATCATTCGACTCGAGTGCTAAATGAGTTAATCCAATAATGGCATTCATTGGCGTTCTGATTTCATGGCTCATCGTCGCAAGAAAATCACTTTTTGCCTTGTTAGCGCTTTGCGCTTCATCATAAGCCTTCTGCAGTTTGTGCTCGATGGCTTTTTGGCTACTAATGTCGTTAAAAACGCCTACATGTCCATCTGGCTTACCTTCTTTATCGAGTAGCGGTACGGCAACGATAGAAATAGGGAATAGACGCCCCCGTTTATCGGTAAAAAAATCCTCATAAGAGGTATAGGGCTTACCGCTTTTGATCGTTAGATTAACGGGGCACTGTTCTCTTGGAAGTAAGGTACCATCGCCGTTTTGGTAGTGAACGGTGTCGTGAAAACGTCTATCTTTCAATTCGTCTAACGTCCAGCCCAATAGGCGTGATGCAGCGGGATTGAGAAATTGTGTTTTACCTTCACCGTTAACCGCGTAAACACCTTCACCTATACTATTGGTAATGCTCTGATGGAAGGCTCTATCCTTTTTTAATTTTCTAGAAAGACGTTTTTGTTCCGACATATCAGTACAAATGACGACGAGACGGTTTACTCGTTGGTTGTACTCGACGATAGGTACGACGGTTGCAAACACTGTCCAAGGCTTATTATCTTTAGTAAAGCTATTTAGTTCTCCCTGCCAAATTTCACCTTTAATCAGGGTTTCTAATATTTTGACTTGTTCAGCGGACGAAATATTGTGAACGCGAAAAATAGAAGTGTTTTGCCCTATCAACTCATCACGAGAATAACCAGAAAGCTGACAGCATTTATCATTTGCAGATAACAAGGTCCCCTTGAGATCGATGGTCGCCACGATACCGTGTTTATCCATTGCTCTGCGCTGTAACAGTAGCTCATTATTAGCGTTTTGCTGCTCCCGTATGAGTTCATACATTAGAGAAGAAAGATCTGATAAGTTAGTAAATTGCTCATCTATAAGAGGCTTATTACGCTCTTCTAGAAGTTGGTTAACTGCTAACCGCAAGGTTTCGACAACGGCTTTCTGTTCGTTAAATTCCTCTCGTACCTTTCGGTTTACAGCAATAAGTTCTTCAGAGCTGATATGTAAGCTTCTATCTCTTAGTTTGATATCTCTCTCATTAAATGTGTACGACTCATCAATTCGAGGAATAAGGGCTGCAAGACCACGCTTGAGGGATTGTAGACTGGGGCTTGTGCTTTTGTCGCTCTCGTCGCTGAGGCTGTTCAGCCAAGCTTTTAGCGATACGTTGTCGTTAAGCTGAAAAGCTCGGCGCAACTGACGCTCTAATAGTGAATTCAATGTTTTTCCCTCATTAACATGAGAGTTAAGGTTTGGTTATGCAGTTCACATTGCGTTTCATTGCATGATGGACTTATTTCTCCGTAAGAATAGAATCCAGCAATAGTCGCATTACTGTTTAGTTGCCGCGCTACCTCTTCAATTTCTTCCTCAACGCGGTCACCCATGACTAACTTTCTTCCCACACAACTCGTCACTAGGGCTAGACAATGTGAATCATCATCAGTATTTTTTTTGGAGATAGGCGCGATCGCTTCTATGGCGCCGCTAATAAGGTCTTCGGTGGATGCATTCATCAGACGCAAGTACTGATTTTCATTGACCTCACCAGCCAATACTAAGCTTTTGCGCTGCTCATCGACCCCTAGAATCGTTCTGATAATTCCCGTTGGCTCGCCCTCTTCATTCAGCACTTCAAAAGGAAACAAGAGCCCACTCGCCGGCAAATCATCTGCGTATTCGCCTAAGTAGGCTTTGTATATCTCCAGCGCCGGCTTATCGTCAAGTTCGAATAAAAGATTTGCTTTTGCTGAGGCTACTCTTCGAGCGGGTCCAAACGAACGCCATCCCCCGCGTGCGCCATAGTCGATAGTAAGAGAGTCTCCATAAAAAGCAACAGCGACAACGCTGCGGCTGTCAATTCCATCGGGGTGCAATATGTATGTTTGTTCAAACGCACCGTTATCGCCTGCAAGGCCGCCGCTTATTCCTATGTGTTGTGGTAACTGTGTCATCATACCTTCAAGCAAGGCTGAACCATTTATTTCAACACCAGGAGCTAATAAATAAACGCTTTTCAACCCTCGCATTTCAATCATACTTGCAAGGGACTGACCCGTATCAAACGAAGATGGCATATCGGGTAAGGTTGCTTGGTGGATTTTTACTGATGACTCAGATTCAAAACGTATCACAACAATGGAAATACCATTAGTGGTTACTCTATTCGCTGAAATCTCACCTGCAGTGCTACAGCCAACGCAGTTAATACATACATCTTTTAAGGTATGATGAAGCTGGGAAGACGTAAGCAATGGGGACGAGGCATAAACAATAAGCAGGGAAGGGGCAAACGCTTTTAATGCGTCTTTTTGCGATATCAGCTCATCTACACTATTAAAAAAAAACGTCTTTGAAAGCATGATGGACAAAGTTAAATGGCGGCATTCCTAATTTATAGTAGGAAGCACGCCTATTTACAATGTCGGTACCTTATCCTTTGGTAGCAATAAACTGATTTATAAAGAAAAACGGCTGGCGAATAAAACCGGCCGGCCGTTGCTTTGGTTGTTTAGGCACTACGAAGCTCTCTGCGAAGAATTTTACCCACTGTAGATTTAGGGAGCTCCTCTAGTATCGTTATCGATTTTGGCACTTTGTAGTTGGTCAATTGCGTTTTACAGTGTTCGACTAGATCTTCTGTCGCTACATCCCCTGAAAGCGTAATATAAGCACATACTCGCTCTCCTGTCTTATCATCGGGCTTGCCAACAACGGCGGCTTCCATCACGCTGGGGTGCGACGTTAGCACATCTTCTATTTCGTTTGGATAAACGTTGAAGCCTGAAACAATAATCATGTCTTTTAAGCGGTCTACAATCTTAATTGCGCCAGATTCTGTGCGAATACCGATATCACCGGTTTTGAAGAAGCCGTCTTCAGTCATTACCTTTGCGGTCTCATCATCCCGATTCCAATAGCCCATCATAACTTGCGGTCCGCGCACCGCTATTTGCCCAGACTCCCCCTCTGCCACAGGTTTGTCGTAGCTATCGAGCAAGGCTACCTCAGTGTCCTCTAGTTCATGGCCGACTGTGCCTATTTCTTCTTTTCCAGGAATGTTAAATGAAACCACTGGTGCGGTTTCAGACAGGCCATAGCCCTCAGTGATGGTGTTACCCGTCACATCTCGCCAAATTGATACCGCCGCTTGGGTGAGCGCTGTACCACCAGACATAGTAAGATGAAGATTAGAAAAATCGAGCTTTGCAAATTCGGGATGTCGTCCAAGACCGACAAATAGCGTATTTATACCCATAAAGGCGGATATTTTATGAGGCTTAAGTGTTTGAATGAAACCGTCGATGTCTCTTGGATTAGGGATAAGAATTATATGCGTGCCTTTCGCAAATAGCGCCATCATACCTACCGTAAACGCATAAATATGATAAAGCGGTAACGGGCACACCAATACTTCTTCACCGTCTTTGAAGCCTTCACCAATGCGATCAAGCATTTGAATACAGTTAGCCATTACATTCTTATTGCTAAGTGCTGCGCCTTTAGAAACGCCGGTTGTACCTCCGGTGTATTGCAGCATGGCGAGTTCGTCTAACGCTATTGAAGGGCGAGAGAACGAAGGCAGTGCACTTCCTATTTCAATTGCTTTGGTAAAAGAAACCGTCCCGTCGAGCGTTGGTGCTGTACTAGGGTCTAGCAACTCTGTTGCCGATGTCGTAATGACGGTCTCGATACCAGTATCATCTTTAATGTTGGTAAATTTAGGAAGTAAGTCACTTAAGATCACTAAGGCTTTTGCACCGCTATCGGTAAACTGGTGCTTCATCTCTCGCTCGGTGTATAGCGGGTTAGTATTTACTACGACAAGTCCTGCGCGTAATGCGGCATAAACGACAATAGGATTCTGGATAAGGTTAGGAAGTTGAGTGGCTACTTTTGTACCCGGAGTCAGTTTTGCTTCGTGCACAAAATAGCGGGCTAACGCAGACGACTTACTGTCGATATCGGCAAACGTGAGAGTTTGTCCAAGAGCCGTATATGCAGGTTTATCTGCAAACTTCTGTAAAACACTTTCAATATAGTCGGCTAGGCATGTCACATTATCTGGGTGAGTTATCATGTTGCTTATTCCTAGTAGGGCAAAGGATGTAAGGTATATACCTTACATTAGCAAACTTAACTTTTTATTTACATCAGTGTTAGCTTATTTAATAGTATAAGTTTTAGTTATTGCTGGTGGCTAAAACTATTACTGAATTGGCTGTAAACGTATCCCGCACAGACGCCCGCGAAACACTGTGATACTAGTCCTAGAGTAGATCGAGCGCCGGCAATAAGGGTGACATTTAAAATAGGCTGCATGGCTAGCAGCATCAATAGGAAAGAAAGGCCGCCTGCAGCAGCAAAAAGAATGAATCGTGTAGCGCTGCTCGTGTCTTTTACTTCGTGAAGGCTTAGGCGGTTTACCAAAAAGTGCGTTATTAGAAAAGCCAGCAGTAAAGTTACGGCGATAATAGCACCGTAAGTGGGTAAAAGGCCTAAGGCGTCCTGGCGTATCATGAAAAGCCAATCACTAACATTTAACTCGACGCCAATTTGCACCAGACCCATTAAAACAGAAATTGAATGGAATACACTTGCAAGTAGGAAACCGACTGCCCAAGATGGGACAAAATGAAAAATTGCGCGGCGAGTTAGGTTTCTCATGTATTACATTCCAAGATTCGTCTGTTATTACCATGTATTAACTATCGACACAGCGCAACAAGAAGACTGAATGTAGTTATATTGCGACTAATAGCTAAGCACATCTTTGTAGCTTAAATTAGATTAGCAAAGGTAAGCGAGGACAATCACAATGAAGTCGGTGCGTATTATGAAAAAAATTTTGGTTTTCGCGCTAGCCAGCGGAGCGATTTCGCACGCTCTGGCGTCAAGTCTCGTTGCTGACACCGAAATCGAAACCGCGCGTAATACTGAAAAAAAGACAGTTACAAGCGATGTCCCGGCTTCTTTAAAAAGTTTTGCTAATAACGTAGTAACAGAGAACTTAGTAACCTCGCTAGCCTTTCCGAAAGCTATGACAACTC
Source organism: Pseudomonadota bacterium (assembly GCA_034190055.1). Taxonomy (GTDB): domain Bacteria; phylum Pseudomonadota; class Gammaproteobacteria; order Enterobacterales; family Alteromonadaceae; genus Alteromonas. The sequence continues at coordinate 73,637 of JAXHTT010000001.1, forward strand.
TTGTAGACCAAGAGAAGGCAACAACGCACATATTGATAGTAACAAGAGACGGTGAACTCGTTATTGTCGATAATAACGGTGAAGCATCTAAGTTCTCTTTGGCTCTTGATAACTTGTATACAAAAGGGCAGGGAGGTGTGCTAGATATTCTTATCCCTTCTCAGTTCCCCGCCAATCCCACTGTATTACTCAGTTATTCCAAGGGACGTGATGATGCTAACCGTCTTGCTGTAGTAAAAGGTGAGCTTTCTCTTTCTTCCGGTATTACTGACATAGAGCCAGTAGTGGAGGTAGCGCAAACAAAAGATACGCCTGTGCATTATGGTGGGAAGCTTCTTCAGCTTAGAAGTGCTGACGTAAGCCAGGAACAGAGCTTTTTAGTCACCACTGGTGACGGATTCGATTATCGAGAGCAAGCGCAAGTTGTTAGTTCCCAGTTAGGAAAAGTACTTGGTTTTTCAATAGCGGGTAAACCATTAATGAACCCAGCTTTTCCAGAAAACCCTTACGTATACACCTTGGGACATCGCAATCCACAGGGGCTGGTGCAGGGGCCTCAAGGGCAGATATTTCTGCATGAGCACGGACCCGATGGCGGCGACGAAGTGAACTTGCTTCAAAAAGGCGCGAACTATGGTTGGCCTGTCGTTACGCTAGGAAAAGACTACTCTGGCGCCAGAATATCACCTTTTTCAACCTACCCGGGTATGACAGACCCCGTTGTGGATTGGACGCCATCCATCGCGCCATCGTCTATGATCTACTACTCACATGATCAATATCCAATGCTGACCGATACCTTGCTTGTTACCAGTTTGAAAGCTAAAACCTTATATGCGGTCAATAAAACTTCGAGTACGTATGTTTCTACGAAGGTTTTTGACAAACTAGAAATGCGGTTGAGAGATATAGCGGTTGATCATCAAGGCAACCTACTTCTTCTTACAGACGGTGAGAATGCCAAGCTGGTAAAAGTTTCACCTAAACAGAACAAAGAACAATAAAAAACCAATAAACTGAAATTTTGCTTTAAAGTTGATGGTAATTTGTACTGGTGCCACCATAAATAGAATGAATCTTTGTCATAAGTGCAACACTATTATTTATCTTCATTGGTCAAACCATTCTTATTGAAAATGATTCCACATTTTAGTCCCTATTTTCATAAGTATCTGAATTTAATGATTAAAGATTATTTTCGACAAAAAGTCATTTTTTGCACCTATGCTCTTTGAGGTTTATCTAACGTTGAATTGAGCAGTTATATAACCAACTGATCACTTTCAGTCATTACGTAACTGCTAAAAATCAGTTAAAATATCCCTCATTTTTATATGCGTATAGCTAAGACCGACTTAACACTACGCCCAAGTAAAACTAAGACCGAGAGAACTATATGAGTTTGTATTCAGAATATCTGGCAGAGATCGAAACCCGTAAAACGGAATTAGGTCTTAACCCTAAGCCAATTGACAGTGCAGAACTGCTGTCTGAAATTATTGCTCAAATTAAAGATACAACAAACGAGCACCGCGAAGACTCTCTAAAATTCTTTATCTATAACACCTTGCCAGGAACTACGCCTGCTGCTGGTGTTAAAGCACAATTTTTGAAAGAAATTGTACTTGGCGAAGAAAAAGTAGAAGAAATCACGCCAGAGTTTGCACTTGAGCTACTTTCACACATGAAAGGTGGTCCGTCTGTAGAAGCACTTCTAGATCTTGCTCTTTCTGATGATGAAGCAGTTGCAAAGCCAGCTGCAGAAGTATTGAAGACTCAAGTTTATCTATACGAAGCTGATACTGAACGTCTAGAAACAGCATTTAAAGCGGGTAACGCCATTGCTAAAGACGTACTAGAAAGCTACGCAAAAGCTGAATTCTTTACCAAGCTTCCTGACGTTCCAGAGAAAATTGAAGTAGTGACCTATATCGCTGCTGAAGGTGATATCTCAACTGACCTTCTTTCTCCTGGTAACCAAGCGCACTCTCGTGCAGACCGTGAACTTCACGGCAAGTGCATGATTTCTCCTGAAGCGCAGCAAGAAATTGTTGAGCTAGGTAAAAAGCACCCTAACGCAAAAGTTATGCTTATTGCTGAAAAAGGCACAATGGGTGTAGGTTCTTCACGTATGTCTGGTGTGAACAACGTTGCACTTTGGGCCGGTGAGCCAACAAGCCCTTACATTCCTTTTGTAAACAAAGCGCCAATTGTTGCTGGTACTAACGGTATTGCACCAATCTTCCTTACTACCGTAGATGTTACTGGTGGTATTGGTCTTGACCTTAAAAACTGGGTTAAGAAAACAGACGAAAATGGCGAAGTGGTTCGCGATGCAAACGGCGACCCAGTGCTTGAAGAAGCTTACTCTGTTGCAACGGGTACGGTACTGACTATCGATACCAAAGCGAAGAAGCTTTTAAACGGTTCAGAAGAGCTAGCTGACGTATCTGCCTCATTTACTCCTCAGAAAATGGAGTTCATGAAAGCGGGTGGTTCTTACGCCGTAGTATTCGGTAAGCAGCTACAATCGTTTGCTGCACGTACGCTAGGTGTTGAAGCACCAACGGTTTATGCACCGTCTAAAGAAGTATCACATGAAGGCCAAGGCCTAACAGCTGTAGAGAAAATCTTTAACCGCAATGCGGTAGGCGTAAACTCAGATGCACCGCTTCATGCAGGTTCTGACGTTCGCGTTAAAGTAAACATTGTGGGTTCTCAGGACACTACGGGCCCAATGACATGCCAAGAGCTAGAATCAATGGCAGCGTCAACAATTTCTCCACTTGTTGACGGTGCATACCAGTCTGGTTGTCATACAGCTTCAGTATGGGATAAGAAAGCACAGGCTAACATTCCAAAGCTTATGTCTTTCATGAACAACTTTGGTGTAATTACTGCGCGTGACCCTAAAGGTGTTTACCATTCAATGACTGACGTTATCCACAAAGTGCTTAACGACATCACGGTAGACGACCGCGCAATCATCATTGGTGGTGACTCGCATACTCGTATGTCTAAAGGTGTAGCGTTCGGTGCCGACTCAGGTACGGTAGCACTAGCACTTGCGACAGGTGAAGCGGCAATGCCAATTCCAGAGTCTGTAAAAGTGACCTTTAAAGGTAGCATGAAAGAGCACATGGACTTCCGTGATGTGGTTCACGCTACTCAAGCACAAATGCTTAAGCAATTCGCTGGCGAGAACGTGTTCCAAGGTCGTGTAATTGAAGTACAAATCGGTACTCTACTTGCTGACCAAGCGTTTACGTTCACAGACTGGACTGCAGAAATGAAAGCGAAAGCGTCAATCTGTATCTCTGACAATGAGACTATGATTGCGTCACTTGAGCTTGCTAAGAGCCGTATCCAAATCATGATCGACAAGGGTATGGATAACGAAGCTAACATGCTTCAGGGTCTAATTGACCTTGCTGACAAGCGTATTGCTGAAATCAAGTCTGGTGAAGAGCCAGCGCTTGCGCCAGATGACAACGCGAAGTACTACGCAGAAGTGGTTATCGACCTAGATCAAATCGATGAGCCAATGATTGCTGACCCAGACGTAAACAACGAAGATGTGTCTAAGCGTTACACCCACGACGTTATCCGTCCGGTTTCTTACTACGATGGTAAGCCAGTAGACCTAGGTTTCGTTGGTTCTTGTATGGTGCATAAAGGCGACATGCAAATTATTGCACAAATGCTGCGTAACCTAGAGAAGCTTAACGGCTCTGTAGAGTTCAAGGCGCCGCTAGTTGTTGCGCCACCTACATACAACATCGTTGATGAGCTTAAAGCAGAAGGCGATTGGGAAATCCTTCAGAAGTATGCAGGTTTTGAATTTGACGACGCTAAGCCTAAAGAAGCGGCGCGTACTAAGTACGACAACATTCTTTACCTAGAGCGTCCTGGATGTAACCTATGTATGGGTAACCAAGAAAAAGCTGAGCCAGGCGACACAGTAATTGCGACATCTACACGTCTTTTCCAAGGTCGTGTTGTAGCTGACTCTGCTGAGAAGAAAGGTGAATCACTACTGGGCTCTACGCCGCTAGTAGTACTTTCAACGGTTCTAGGCCGCTTCCCAACAACTGAAGAGTACAAGCAAGCGGTTGCAGGTATTGACCTAACCAAGTTTGCTCCACCTTCAGAAGACTTGGCAGTTAAGCCTAAGTTTGAAGCTGATGTAGCCGTTAAGCGCGTATAAGCACTTACCGCTAACAAAACATTAAAAAGCCCCAACCAAGGTTGGGGCTTTTTTTATACCTGTGTCCCGTTTATTTGTTATTTGGGGTCGGTGGCTACGAGTTCGTCGAGTATGCCCAGTAGCAGCTTGGTGCCGGTGCCAGAAGCTATTGCGTCAAATACATTTTCAACATTCTTACCGTGCTGACCGCCCGCTAAGTCGCTAATTGAGCGGATAATTAACCAATCTACGTCGTTAACAAAACTCACCTGTGCGACAGTTGCCGATTCCATTTCCGCAACATCGGCGGTATAGACGTCGCGCAGCCACTCACGGTATTTAGCGTTGTCTACGAATACTGAGCCTGTAACACCGTTACCGCCAATATCTACCAAAATTTCTTTACCCGATGGCATAGTGATAGGCGGGATCTTTGTGAGCGCGCGCTTTGCCATTTCTAATAACGTTTTGTCGGCGGTGAAATACGGCATTCTTCTTCGTGTGTCCCAACCCTCTTTAACTACTGCCACCTCGGTAGGGTGAATAAAACCAATGTTTTTATAGTTGGGGGCGTGCTTATCTGTATCGCGTCGTGCTTTGTAATACTCAAGCTGTTTAGCGTAATAGTCCGGAAGCTCGTAGGCGCTGTCGTCCTGTTCCTTCGGATTGATATAGACTGACTCGTCGTGAAAATACCAACGTTCAGGTACTGCGATATCGCCAGGTGTGTATTTGGGGTTTATGGCCCCTGCAATACCCATCATAACCAGTTTATCAATAGGAAAGTAATCCAACGCCATCTGCACGGTCATTGCTGCGTTTGTAATGCTGACACCCGTACTAAATACAACTATAGGCTCATCTTTATACGTGCCTAACTGATATTTAACCCCTTTAATATAAACTGTTTGCGAAATTTGAGCGTCGTCCATAGTCGCAAACGCGGCGTCAATGGCTTCAATCTCTGGCTCGTAAGCAGCAACCACGGCTGTCCATTTGTTTGTCACATTGGAAAAATCTTTTGGACCGTACTGACTAGTATCGTCATTTGCTAGAGACGATAGCGATATACACACGAATAAAACAAAACTACTTAAGCGCATAGTGACCTTATTTAATCTATTTATGCACCAAACAGGTGCGGGCAATGAAAAAAAGAACGAGTCTAAGAGCCTTGGAGTCCTATAGGCAAGCCTCGCTGCAATAATATTCAATATGTTGGCAAGGTTCGGGCCAATAATAGGGGCAAAATTACGACGCGACCCTGTCATTGTTATGCAAAATCGCTGTTTAGTACTTATACTGTTTTATCAATTGTTTACTGATCTTTAGGGCGCGAATGTCGCAGAAGTACACCACAGCACCTGAATCATTTGGCGAAGTCACATCGGCCTTGCGAAGCGCAGGATTCAAAATTTTGCTGGCTTTCTCTCTACTGATACTTGTGGTTATTGCTATTAAACAACCCGATAACATTTATGTGGCGTCGTTTTTTGGTCTCTCTTGGTGTGTCATATCTGCAGTAGGTCTCACCTTTCCAAAAAAGCAGGAACTATTAGCAAAGTTATGGGCTTTACTCACGATTCCAGTAGCCCCTTACTTGGTCATTAGCAATGGGCTTATGCCCGCAGCGCTTGCGCCTATTGCAACTATATTTCCTATTTTGTTGCTCTCTAATAGTTGGAGAGGTGTTGCCATGGTGGTGCTCGCAAGCTGCACCTTTCTGGTCCCATTCTACGATAAACCCTACGATGAAGGTCTTTGGTTAAGGTTATGTCTAACAAACGTGATTGTTTCCCTAATTATCTATGTTTTAGCGAGTCAACTGGAGAAAGCTTTAGTAGAAAGTAAAAAGAAAACCCTCGAGTTAAACAGGGCGCTTGGGAGCGAAAAGCAAGCGTCGGCTGCACAATCACGATTCCTCGCCACTATGTCACACGAGATTCGCACGCCATTAAACGGTATTTTGGGATTGACCGATGTAGTGCTTTCTCATGATATTTCGGAAAGTGCACGGCCCAACCTAGAAAAGATTCAGCGTTCAGGACTCTCGCTAAACCGCATTTTGAACGACATATTAGATCTCTCCAAACTGAATGCGGGAAAACTAGCGCTGGAGATCATTCCCTTTGACCTAAAAAGTACTGCCAAAGATTGCGTGGCGTTTTATGCACAATTGGCGCAGAACAAAGGTATTTCACTGAGAATAGAAGTAGATAAAACATTAAATACTTGTGTTGTAGGGGACGCAACGCGCCTTTCTCAAGTGTTAAACAACCTAGTGAGCAACGCGATAAAGTTTACGCATCAGGGCAGTGTCACCTTAGGGCTATCGAAAGGTGAAGCGTCAAAGACCCATCAATTTGTCAGGTTTTCAGTTAAGGATACAGGGGACGGGATTGATGCTTCGGAACAAGAGCGCGTATTTGATGCATTTACCCAAGCCAACAGCAGCATTAATCGAATACACGGGGGAACGGGACTTGGCTTACAGATAGTAAAAAGCTTGGTTGAAGCTATGGGCGGCACGGTTTATCTGAAAAGCGCGGTCGGTCAGGGGAGTGAATTCTATTTCGAGCTACCGTTTGAAATTGCAGATAGTGTAATTGGCGCTAAAGAACAGGAAAGCACACCGTCGTTCTCAAATCTTACTGTTTTGGTGGCAGAAGATAACGACATTAACCAGGTCGTAGCAAAATCCTTGTTAGAAGACACAGGACTGAAAGTTGCGCTTGCTAATGACGGTAAAGAAGCAGTAGAGATTGCACTAAAGCAGCATTTCGACCTTATATTGATGGACTTACACATGCCTGAAATGAACGGCTCTGAAGCCGCTTTAGCGTTGCGAAAAGCTAACATCACTATTCCTATTATCGCGTTCACTGCTGCGGTGGTTGTCGAAGAAATAGATAAAGCGTTAGCATCCGGGATGAATGGATATCTCACAAAACCAGTCAATAAAACGGAACTACACGCTGTGCTAACTGAATATTTGGGCGGAGAAATGTCTACAGAAAGTTCCTGTATTGCTAAAGGTGAATATACAGAGTAATGTGGCCATGAGAGTGTCATTAATCCGAATAAACCCCTGTTATAGATAAGATTTAAATCACAGTTCGCTTTGCCTTGACGAGCCTCACGGCAAACAGTGGACTAGGCTTTAGCACTTTACACGTCTGAGCACGATGGCCATCAGGTTTATGTAAATAGACAAAAACGCTTGCAGTCTTTATTGAAGGATTAAGTTATCTTGAACCATAAAAGCACATGTAAACACGTAAACTGGATCGCCACTGCGGTTTTTGTGGTTGGAATCATCTTGGGAACGAGTGGGTGCAGTACCGTTACAACAGGGCAAACCAATCACTGTATTGAGCAAGCAAATAGTGCAGATGTTCACGGAGTGAACAATGCTGATGAGCAGCTAAATGCTTGCTTGGAAATTTACAAACTGCGACGCGATAAAGAAAGAACGGCAGCTGAAGCTTTTGCTGAAGATGTGCTTATCTCTGTTCTTGATATCATCACTGACTAAGATTTTTTCAGCCAAATAAAAACCTTCTTACGTACAGTTATAAAAAGTCCAAAGGCAGAGTAATTTACTCTGCCTTTGTCGTTTTAGTCTCTTTCTAAAGGCTTTAACGGACTCCGTTTAATAACTTATGGAAAGAGCTAATGCGTTATATTCTGACATCTGTCTGTGTGTTTTTAATCACGGCTGTTTCTCACGTTTGTGCACAGAGCAAGCTTGATATTGTCGACGGTTTGCAGCTTGCCAAGCAGTATGAACACAGCCGCCAAGATATAAACATCACCGATTACTGGGTGAGCGAAAAGTTAGACGGTATTCGGGCACGATGGGATGGCACTGAACTTAGGACTCGAAACAACAACAAAATATTTGCGCCAGCATGGTTTACCGCCAATTGGCCTAAAGCGACCATCGACGGTGAACTTTGGATAGAAAGAGGGCAGTTTGAACTTACTGCTTCCATCGTGCTTTCTAGGTTAACGCAAGGGA
>JAXHTT010000010.1:0-49757 GCA_034190055.1 Pseudomonadota bacterium
CAATATCGACTGCGCTATTACCCATCGGTGGCGCTAACTTCTGCATGGTCGCTAAACAGCTTTGTCGTTACGGGCGATGACTTCTCATCAAGTCATAATACGTTCGGCAGCGACAACACCGATTATCTCTATGCAAGGCGACTTTATTTAAGGCACGAAAACGATTACGGCAAAACTGAGCTAGGTGTTATTCCAACTTATAAAGGGCGCGTTTCTTCTACCGGCTTATCAAAAGACGGTTGGATAACCGGGATACGTCACGTAAGACAACTAGCAAATGATACCGCCATTGAGGTAGTCACTGGTCAACTTGCTAACGCAGACGCATCTGAAGCCTTCGATATTGGTGGGGAGGATACGTATTTCGAAGTGGAATACTCGGCAAAAATGGGGCAACGCCACAGTTATGAGGCCAGTTTTGAAAAAATGCTCGGCGGTACATTTGCCCGTGGAGAATATCGGTTTCGAGTAAACGAGGAAGATACTGCGTTTGTTGAATTGGTACAACGTATTGACGAGAATGCTGCGAAAATTGTAGTGGGGACTAGCGGTGAATTTGCTGCAAGTGCGTTTAACACGTCATATCCTGTAGAATATTTCGCTTACTATTCCTATATAAACAACAACTTTGGCGAACGCGCTGAATTAATTGAAGATTTTTTGGGAACAGGTCACGGTGGTTCACTAGAGTTTAGCGGTGTGCTTTCTGAAAAAAATGATGTTGAGTGGTTTGTCAGAGCGGATGTTGTAGATAGCGTCAGCCGGTTACTGGCCGGCATAAAGCTTTCTTTTGAAAGTTAAGTGACTGACGCTCGTCAGTTCGTTAAAACAACCGATAGCATAAGAACGGCTAAGCTAAATAAAAAAGGCCCATCAAACGATGGGCCAAACAGCAAGAACGCGTACACACTTTAACAGTGCATAATAGGTTACGGGCTGGTCTGCTAATACGTTCAGTTATTTTAGATTACGTATTTTTAACCAAGCCCACTTTCATCCAGCTATTGGTTTTACTACAATCAGGCGAAGTTATTTAGTTAGGATTATTGGGTCCATTACTAGAAAGCTATAAGTTTTACCCGCAACAAAAAGGTGTTCTTGTGCCAAGCCGCTACGCTCAGTTCAAAGAAAAACTTCCCATTTCTCGCCTTTCTGACGAAGTGCTTCTTGCATTTCGGGTCTTATTCGATGCTCCACTTGATATTGTAGATTTAGCGCAAGATATTGCAGATTTGGCGATATACCCTGAACGCTTAAAAGAGAGCTACCGGAAAGAGTGGGAAGCCTATGTTCTTAAAGCGCTTGCTTTTGAAATTAGGCAGCACGACGGTTTATCCACCGCCGAGTTTATAGAACTCATGATGAGAAAGGTTGAAGCATTGCAGCGAAATGATGAAACCTACCAAAATCTTTTGCGTCAGGTTCACCATGCGAAGAGCATTCTGCAATCAGAAAACACGGTTGTCTTCCCAACGCCTTTGCGCCAGGAACTTACTGCGTTTCTTTTACCTATAACCACTATTATTCCGCCAAAGAAATAGCCACAGCATTACATTTTTTAAGAAGCTAGAAGCTCCCGAAAATACAAATATATTTCTATTTATTGGCACTCTTGTATTTATACTGAGATGGGCAGTAACCTCTATCCACACCTTCTGGGCGCAAGCTAGCGTGTTTAGTTTTTCTGCCCGACACACGCTCTCGCCAGTTTTTAAAGGTTTTCTGTTTAAGGTTCTTACGCATAAGCTTTATCACGTCTTTTTCCGGCAGCCCGTATAAACGTTCAATTGCTTCAAACGGCGTACGATCTTCCCACGCCATTTCAATAACTCGTGATTCTTGTTCTTCAGTTAATGCCATGTTTTACATCTCAATATGCACGTTATAACTCAACTCAATACTGAGTTTACGGGCATTTTGTTCAGTGCACATATGCTAAAAAGTTTAATAACAACGTTATTAATTCGCTGACAGACTCGTTAATTCATCATCTTTCTCAAACGCCAGCTTTAACAACTCGGCAGCAGCCTTGGCATCACTTAACGCGCGGTGGTGCTGTTCCATTTCGATATGGAAGTGCGTAGTTAGGTTAGCCAATGAGTACGAAGGCAACCCGGGATAAGTTCGCCGCATTTCGCGAACGGTGCACATTTTGGGGCGCCTAAAATGCTGCTCTAGTCGCGCAAACTCTTGTTTAATGAAGCCATAATCAAAGTTTACGTTATGGGCAACAAATACGGCATCTTCGGTAAAGCGTGCCACCTGCTCTGCGACTTCGGCAAAAAGCGGCGCGTCCGCTACCATCTCGTCTGAGATACCGGTTAAACGGGTTATATTACTAGGAATTCTGCGCTGCGGGTTCAATAAGGTTTGAAACCTGTCTACCTCTTTACCGCCAACAAGTTTAACCATGCCTATTTCGGTGATGCGGTTATAACTGTTGTTTCCACCGGTAGTCTCAATATCCACTACCACATAGGGTTGGGCTGGGTCGCGTACCCAATTTACTGTCGTCACAGCAACATCAAAACCGGCTTGCTGCAAACGCTGAATGGAAACCAACTGGTTTCGACGAAGCTGATCGCCAGGCGCTTTTATCTCTTCAAAGCGAAGCGCGCCATCAAATACCATAATGTCGGGGAAACCATCGCGCAGGCTATCAAAATCTTTACACATCATGCGAAGTAAAGCATAGATACTGTCGAGCGAACCGTGTTCAATCAGCGCCTCTAAAGGCGTCAACAAATGGCTTGACCACATAAACAGGCTGTTCACTTTGCCATAGTGCATAGTGGCCATTTTATGAATGTGAAAGCGCAGTTTCTCTTTGCTATCAAGGGCAAGCAGCAGTGCTTCAATACTTTGCTCAAATTTGGCGTAAAAGTTATTTTGCTTAAGCGATAATGGCCTTCGATCAAACTCTGTTACTAACGTATCTTCTTCGTAAAGTTGCTTCCAAAAAGTAAGACCAAATAGGCTGCGCCACAAGCGGTTTTCTGTGCGCCAGCCTTCTACACCTTGCCTTGCATAATGGGCCAATACGCCGCGTTCTACCTGTTGGTTCTGACTTACATCAATATCTAACGACCTGCTGGCATTGCGAAGCATATCGGTAACGATACTGGTGCGTTTTTTATGGTATTTACGGGCATAAAAATCTTCTGCAAACGCTAATAGCGTATCAGATTGAGGATTATCAATAATGTCTTCAAGAGCTTGTTTGACGTTATCTTCCTTCCCGTCCTTATAGCTCTCTCTTAGCCACTTTTCTTTTGCTTTATCGCTTTGCGCTAGTTTTAAAATGTCTAAACCTTTGGGCCTATCGAATGCCAACATTTTAAGCCCTAGCGCGTAAAGCAACTGGTCGCGATAGAAACTGGCTGACACACCTTCTGTAGCAGGGAAATCACTCTCCGCTAAGGCAAGTAACATATCATTGTTATAAAAGGCTAGCTGGCTATGGTGGTTGGCGTAAAACCAAGCCGCTTGCGCATCGCTTCTACTTTCAAAGCGTGCAGTATCGGTTACCGAATCGGAGCGGGTTCTCATTACACCAAGGTCCCGCATAGAAAACTGATTCAGACGGCTTTTGGTATTACCGAAATAGATAAACAGTAAATAGCGAAGCGCATTATCAAATAGACACACTAAATAGTTGTTTAGCGAAAAACTCTCTGGCCAGCCTCTAGCGCAGATATGTTCATTAAGTAACGTCATAAGTTTGGGCTTAGTTAAAGACGCTAGCCCCTGCGTACTGCCGTATTCAGCAAGAAGCGCCAACAACGCATCTTTGGTTAGAACGCCGGCGATATCATTAAGCGATGCATTCGAAAGGTCGCCAAACCACCCGCTATCAATGAGCCAATCTATTTGTGCTTGCGGTTCGGTTATTTCGCCGTAGTTAAACTGGGTTCTGTCAATAACCGCATACTTGCGATTTGCAGCGCGTACCACAATACATTTTTTGTCATCGTCTAATGCGTTAAAGCGTTCAACAAAATCAGCTGCCTCATCACTTAAAAGCATGCTGTTCGCACCTTCAAAGAACTTAAGGAACTCGTGAAAATGTGTGAGGTAATAACGTGGCGGTAAATCTTTTCGCATGAGGTATCTTTGGCTATGAAAACACCAATAGTGTATATTTATACAGCCAAGCTAATCAAATTAAATCCCTATCGAATGTATTTAAAGTCTACTGGCCGTTATTAGACCAAGTCCTTTATTAAACACGTACTCTCTGTTTAGACACCCACTGAAAGAACGTTGAAAGCTGCTCGTCATCTAGTAAACGTTGTAAATTGAAGTAGTGCTTGGCCAATGTCATCTCATCATAAAAGCGATGTATGCCGCTATGGCACTGCCTACAAATATAGATACCGTCCTGCAGTTCGGCTTTGCTAAAGTGCTTTTTGAAATAGGTGCGTCGGTGCATTTTTTTCGGGATAAGGTGATGATAAGTCAGGCGCGTTTCTCTATTACAACACGGGCAGTTTCCTACTTTATTTGCCACACCATCACCTCTATTCATTCACCTTACTGCTGTTTATTAGGGCTCATCATCAAGACTTTCATTTAATAATGGCTATTGCGATTGCCTCGGCGCGTTCTTTTCATAAACAACGGGGTATTTTGCTAAAGAAAATCCACTCGTCTTAGCATTACGTAATAAACACTATTCATGATTAATAAGGCAATTAAATATGAGCTTAACCCGTTCCATGGGCTTCTCCTGCCCTTACTGTATGGCGCCTAACGACGTTGAAATAGATGAAGTTAACGATGTGGATCAAGTCCAAGTACTCGACTGTCAGGTGTGCTGCCAACCCATAGAGTTGACCACGTATCAGCATGGTGACGACATTCAAATTGAGGCAGAACGAGAAAATGACTAAGCAGTTTACACGCAGCGATATTGACGAACTTGCTCAGCGATACCGAGCTAATCTAGTCAACAGTTTATCTGGCTTTAAGTCGGCTACTTTGGTGGGTACCACAAACGGGAACACTAACAATTTGGCCATTGTTAGCTCTATCGTTCATGTCGGTGCTAACCCACCACTTATAGGCATGATCATGCGCCCACATACTGTGGTAAGAGATACCCTTAGCAATATAAAGCAACAGGGCTTTTATACGCTAAATCACGTGTCGACTGATTGGGTCGATAAAGCACACCAAACATCTGCCCGTTATGTCCCTGATGAAAGCGAATTTGAAGCAGTGGGTTTAACACCGCTGTTTAGCGAGTCATTTAGTGCGCCGTTTGTCAAAGAAAGTAAAATTAAGATGGGCTTAAAGGTGGCGCAACATTTAAAACTGCTTAACGAGACCGAAATGGTTATTGGAGAAATCCAAGAGCTTCATATGCCAGAGAGCATTATTGATGCAGACGGATACGCCGATATAGAAAAAGCCAACACTGCCTGCATTTCTGGGTTAGATAGCTATCACAGCACTGCGCGCATTGCACAATTTGCCTACGCCAAACCTGATGTTCCCCTAGCTAAGAAGTGAACTTATAACAAAAAGAGCGGTCTAAAGATTTATAATCTGGTGGCATCACTCTGAATTTTATTTAATCTAGATCAAGTGAAAATACGACTTTTCGTTCGATCTTTTTTCAAAAAGAGATAGTATTTAAACAATACACAAAACCTGCCTTTTTGGGCAGGTTTTTGCGTTTAAGGTACTGAACAAAAAAGAATCATTATCGTTTCTATCTCTTAAGGAGAATGTTATGAAATCTGTAAATCGCCGTGACTTTCTAAAACTGTCGGGCTCTACAGTTATCGGTCTTACATTAGGTGGTGTAGCGTTACGTGCACAAGCTCAAGAGCAATTGAGCGCTGATGACCCAACTGCAAAAGCATTAAACTACACACCGTCTTCAACCGTTGAGGGTGCAAAATGTGCAAACTGCATGTATGTGCAGGGAGCCGATGGCGAACAATATCGCCCTTGTAACATTTTCCCTAACAAGCTGGTTAACGCTGATGGCTGGTGTAGCGCGTGGGTTAAAAAGCCAGGCTAAATCATCACTCGTAGCTACATAAATAGCGTCATAAATAGCAAAAGCCCCCGATAATTATCGGGGGCTTTTTAGTTTCAATACTGCTTAACAGACTTCACATTCAAACCACGCGCTTTTATCTAGCGGCTCTCATTTAGTCCATTCTGAATACTTTTTAAGCTGGGGTCATCAAAACGTGTAGATAAAAGACCTGGCTTAATGAAAAAGCCGTGTTTAGCTTCAAAGACTTTACCTATCTTTAGCACATCTTCATCTTTCCACTTAGCACCGATAAAGCTAATGCCTACTGGAAGACCTTTCACTTCACCCGCCGGTACTGTGAGATGTGGATAGCCGGCAACAGCGGCTAGATAGCCTATACCAATGAAACCAGCTGGCGAATGATCGCCATACACACCGTCGATTAAAAACGATGGGCTATTTGAAGGCGCTACTAATACATCCACATTGTGTTTTACTAGCAATGCGTCAATACCGTTTTTGCCCGCTGTATCTTGAATGAGACTTAGGGCGCTTTGATACGCTTCGCTATCAATAGGCGCCGCGTCTAGCGACTTTTCAAAAATATCTTGGTTGAATAACGCTAGCTCTCGCTCGGTTTGGCTGTTAAAAGCGATCAGCTCAGATAAATTTCGTGCAGGGAGCTCTGCTGGCGACCCCGACAAATATTCGTTGATGCTGTGGTGGAACTCGCTGAGTAAAACATTGTAAGAGTCGGCCCAAAAGGAGTCAGGCTGAGAAAAATCACTAATATCCACCAGCGTAGCACCCGATGCTCTTAATTGGTTTAGCGCACTTTCGTAGACTTCTAGTACGTGAGGGTTGTCGCCTTGGCGATACCTGACAACACCAATGCGTTTGCCTTTTAAATCTGTTGCCAGCAATTCCGATGAAGGCATATTAGGCTGATGAGACGCTGTATTTTCAGTAGCACTATCGCTTGCATCTTCGCCAGCCATTACAGCAGTCATTAGCCATGCGTCTTGAACGTTTGAGGTCATTGGTCCAGCCGTATCTTGGCTAAAGGAAATAGGTACAATGTGCGTTCTTGAGAGTAAACCAACGGTTGGCTTAAAGCCCACTACACCGTTAATAGATGCAGGGCAGATTATAGAACCGTTGGTTTCAGTACCTACGGCAAGTGATGCTAATCGAAGCGACATCGCTGCGCCCGAGCCAGACGACGAACCGCATGCGCTTCTCGATAATATGTGAGGGTTTCGAGTTAAGCCACCTACTGCGCTCCAACCGCTTATCGATGATTCTGAACGAAAATTTGCCCATTCAGACAAATTTGTTTTACCTAAAATAATCGCGCCCGCTGCTTTTAGCTTCGCCACAATGGGGGCGTCTCGTCCAGTGTCGTTATTAATAAGCGCCATAGAGCCTGCCGTTGTGGGCATTTCTGCGCTCTCGATATTGTCTTTTAAAAGTACAGGGATACCGGCTAACGGGCCTAATTCCGCTCCACTGGCAACTTGTTTATCAATTGATTTAGCTTCTGCTAATGCATTGGAGTTTAACGCTAAGACGCTATTTGTTTTTTTATCTAGCTCACCAATACGAGCTAAATACCCGCTCACTAGCTCTGCCGATGTAGTATTGCCTTGAGCAATAGCTTGAGCCTGCAGGTATGCTGGCTCATCTAGCCACTTTTTATTATCGCTATCTTCATAGCGCGATTGCGACACGCAGGCGGTGCACAGCAAGGCTATAGCCAGTAAATACCACTGTTTCAACATAGAGCTTTCCTTAACGCATTGTTTTAGTGAGAACTTTATCATGCCATCGTGTCTTATCTCCGGTTAGATATAAAGTGATGGGCATTAACGTAATGTTAGTTTGATATACGTTGCATCAGAAATGGTTCACTGTCTGCGCGATAAAACATACATTTACAGTTTGGCGGTTGCTTTGGGCAGTTTGTGAAGCAGGTTATCAAGCTGATATTCATCGAGCAGTAATTGATACCGACCATCTGCAATAAAGCGATGAAGGGTTGCATTAAACTTCTCCCTGAGCTCAGGGTCAGGAATAGCCGCGCAATATGCTGAAATTGCAAACAACTCATGGAACACCGTTTCTTTCTCAACATAGGCACTGTTTTGAGACTTGAAGTAGTTGAAAATGTTTCTATCTAAAACAATCGCGTCCACATGATCGAGCATAAGCATGTCGACCTGACGGTCCTGCCTTGCCATTTCCATGTACATTGGCTCTAAGGCTAATGTTTGCTTGAAATCTTCACCTAATACCGATTGTGCAGTTTGAAACGCGATGACACGCTTTTTCTTAAGATCACTAACTTCATTGATAACAAAGTTATTTTGCGCTTTTGTCACCACAACATTTTGATAAATAATGTACGGGTCAGAAAGGACAGAACCATCCAAGTCATGCGCAGCGTTTTGCGTGAGTCCTACATCCACAGCGTTATCTTCCAAAAGCCGAGCAGTACGCCCAAACGGAACATAGATGGGCGAAAGAGTATGCCCCATTTCTGCTAATATGGCTCTTACCACGTCAATTTCAAAACCGCTGTGTTCTTGTGAAATAACATAGGGAGGTTTGTTCCAGCCAACAACCACATCCAACTCACGGGCTTTTGTAGGCAAAGCAATGGCAACAACACACATAAAAGAGATAAGAAAACGCATAAAACTCCGGTTAACTTAATAATTGAACCGCATTAAGTATTAATATAAGCGCAAAATTAGTTTGTACCAGTGGACAAAAGGATAAGGCACTCCGCTCCCTGACACCAACAAACGGCGTCTATTGTTACCGCTTTTCGCTTGCTTTCATTTTGTTTAACGCCAAGCAAAGGTACAATAACCCGCAAAGGTCCCAACGAACGATAAATATGGCTTGGCTACAACTTCGAATTAATACTTCTTCTGAATACGCGGAATCAATAGGTGACATGCTAACGGCAAATGGCTCGCAGGCGGTTACCTATGTAGACGCGAAAGACACCCCAATGTACGAACCCAAGCCGGGTGAAGTGTTACTGTGGCCAGACACACAAGTAGTCGGTTTGTTTGAAGCAGATGCCGATATGAAAGGTATTCTGCAGCGCCTAGGTAAGGCGAAAGTGCTTGGCCCAGACTTTAAATACAAGCTAGAGCCGCTTGAAGATAAAGACTGGGAACGAGAGTGGATGGACAATTTCCACCCAATGCAGTTTGGAGAGCGTCTGTGGATTTGCCCAAGCTGGCGTGACGTTCCAGACCCTGACGCCGTTAACGTGATGTTGGACCCAGGCCTTGCTTTTGGCACAGGTACGCACCCTACTACTGCACTTTGCCTACGTTGGTTAGACGGCATAGACATGACAGATAAAACTGTGGTCGATTTTGGCTGTGGCTCAGGCATTTTAGCTCTGGCGGCATTAAAACTAGGAGCTAAGCGCGTTATTGGTATTGATATTGATCCACAAGCCCTTCAAGCCACAAAAGAAAACGCACGACGCAATGGTGTTGAAGACCGACTAGATGTGTATCTACCAGAAGACCAGCCTGAACTTGAAGCCGATGTGGTTATGGCGAATATCTTGTCAGGTCCATTATTAGAACTCCAAGGCGTTATTACTAATTACTGCAAAAAGGACGGCTTGTTAGTGCTCTCAGGCATACTGGCAGAACAAGTTACTCGCATTGAAGACGCTTATTCAAACGACATTACGCTTGAACCCAGTGCCATTGACGGAGAGTGGGCGCGAGTGTCGGGTAAAAAGCACTAAGCGCGATTAAAAAACTGACTACACGGTTAAATATACGTCTAGTCGCATTAGAGCGTTTACGGCAAACTACCTCAATATTGCGACGAACATTCATACGATAAAAATCGTCAGCATCTAATAATTTGTTAATTTTTTTCACATTACAGCCCTTTCAAATCGGGGGCTGTAAGACTTTCGTACAATATTCGTACTAAAAATCGGCGTTAGCTTACTAATGTGACAGATTTTTTTCACTGTCAAGAGCACGAAGTGAAATTTTGTGTGATTTTTAGCCTTTTCAAGCCTTGCGAAAACACGTACACTTAGCGCCCCGTTTTAGCCGGGTGTATATTTTCTGTGCAGTTTTAGATGGTGAGCTATACATTTTACAATGCGAATTGGACCTTACGAGTTAGAAAACAATTTGATGTTGGCCCCCATGGCTGGCGTAACAGATAGACCGTTTCGCCAACTTTGTAAGCGCTTAGGAGCAGGGCTTGTTGTTTCAGAAATGCTTTCGAGTAATCCGAAGGTTTGGAACACAGCTAAATCCCAAGCGCGTATGAATCATGAGGGTGAAGAAGGCATTCGCTCTGTACAGATAGCTGGGGCTGATCCTGAGCTTATGGCTCAAGCAGCACAATTTAATGTTGAGAACGGTGCGCAAATCATCGATATCAACATGGGTTGTCCTGCTAAAAAGGTGAATAAGAAGCTAGCAGGTTCTGCACTGCTTCAATACCCAGACACAGTGGAAGCGATTGTTAAAGCAGTAGTTAATGCTGTGGACGTACCCGTGACACTGAAAATTCGTACCGGCTGGAACCCAGAAAATCGCAATGGGGTAGAGATTGCCCGCATTGCAGAGCAAAACGGCATACAGTCGCTTGCGGTTCACGGCAGAACACGAGCTTGTATGTATAAAGGAGAAGCTGAATACAGCACCATACGCCAAATTAAAGCGGCAATTTCAATTCCTGTTATTGCAAATGGTGATATTACTTCTCCAGAGAAAGCACAAGAGGTGCTGAATTACACCGGTGCAGATGGCGTAATGATAGGTCGCGGCGCGCAAGGTAAACCTTGGATATTTAAGCAAATCCAACACTATCTTGAAACGGGCGAGAACCTACCAGCACCGCCGCTGTCAGAGTTATATGAACTCTTGCATGAGCACGTAGCCAATGTGCAGGACTTTTATGGCGACATAGCCGGTGTGAGAATTGCCCGTAAGCACGTGGGCTGGTATCTCGCGGAGCACGATACGGATCGTCAGTTTCGTAAAACGTTTAACGCTATCGATGATGCGAATGAGCAACTCGATGCACTAAATGCATATTTTCAAGCGCTGCAGACACGAGAAACCCGACAGATTTCTCCCGCAGCATAGTGATGACTAACTTAAGAGCAACACAGTATTATGTTCGATCAAAACGTGACTTCACCTTTTACTACTACAGTAACTACGCCTTCACAAACGCAAGCTCAAAAGCCACTGCGTGACTCTGTAAAGCAAGCGGTTAATAAGTACCTTAAGCAATTGGATAACGCAAACATCGATAACCTGTACGAAATGGTACTGGCTGAAGTTGAAGCGCCGCTGCTAGAAGAAGTCATGACTTACACACGCGGCAATCAAACCCGCGCTGCCATCATGATGGGCATCAACCGTGGCACACTTCGCAAGAAGCTTAAGCAATACGGCATGAACTAAGATTCCAAGGGCTTTGCCCACCAAAGAGCACCAATCGGTGCTCTTTTTATTTCAACACTACAACATTAGAAACTTAAAATTTATGCAAACACCAAAACCAATTAAACGTGCTCTCCTTAGTGTCTCTGATAAAACAGGTATCCTTGATTTCGCGACAGCGCTGCATAACGCTGGCGTAGAACTTCTGTCGACAGGTGGTACCGCGAAACTACTTGCTGATGCTGGCTTACCTGTTAAAGAAGTCTCTGATCACACAGGTCACCCAGAAATCATGGCAGGTCGTGTTAAAACGCTTCACCCTAAAATTCATGGCGGTATTCTGGCTCGCCGCGGGGTTGACGAAGCGGTGATGGAAGAAAACAACATTGCGCCTATAGATCTAGTAGTTGTAAACCTCTATCCGTTTGCTGCAACCGTGGCAAATGAAGATTGCACGCTAGAAGATGCGATTGAAAATATCGATATCGGCGGACCGACCATGGTACGTGCTGCTGCGAAAAACCATAAAGATGTGACTATTGTGGTTAATGCGTCTGACTACGCTCGCGTGCTTGCAGAAATGAACGACAACAATGGCTCGTTAACGTACAACACCCGTTTTGACCTTGCGATTAAAGCGTTTGAACATACGGCCGAATACGACGGCATGATTGCAAACTATTTTGGTGCCCGTTTAGACAGCACAGGTTGTGAAGCAGACTGCGACCACCAGCACAGTGAATTCCCACGTACCTACAACATGCAGCTTACCAAGAAGCAAGATCTTCGCTATGGTGAAAACAGCCACCAAGAAGCAGCATTCTATGTTGAAAACAATGTTCAAGAAGCGTCTGTGGCTACTGCTACCCAGCTTCAAGGTAAAGAATTATCGTTTAACAACATTGCTGATACCGATGCAGCGCTAGAGTGCGTTAAGGAATTCGAAGAGCCAGCATGTGTAATCGTTAAGCACGCTAACCCGTGCGGTGTTGCTATTGGCGACGATATCCTAAGTGCCTATGACCGCGCATTTAAAACTGACCCAACGTCTGCATTTGGCGGCATTATTGCGTTTAACCGCGAGCTTGATGCGAAAACAGCACAAGCGATTGTTGATCGCCAATTTGTAGAAGTGATTATTGCGCCGACAGTAAGTGATGAAGCGAAAGAAGTAGTAAGTGCGAAGAAAAACGTACGTCTTCTAGCGTGTGGTGACTGGGCTGGTCAGCTAACTGAAGGTTATGACTTTAAGCGTGTAAACGGCGGTTTATTAGTACAAGAACGCGACTTCGGCATGGTTGAAATGGAAGACCTTGAAGTGGTGACAAAGCGTAAGCCTAGCGAAGAAGAACTACGCGACCTTATGTTCTGCTGGAAGGTAGCAAAATACGTGAAGTCTAACGCGATTGTTTACTGCAAAGACGGTATGACGGTAGGCGTGGGCGCAGGTCAAATGAGCCGCGTTTACTCTGCGAAAATTGCGGGTATTAAAGCTGCCGATGAGAACCTTGAAGTGGCTGGCTCGGTAATGGCATCTGACGCTTTCTTCCCATTCCGTGACGGCATTGACGCAGCAGCTGAAGCTGGCATTAAGGCAGTAATTCAGCCAGGCGGCTCTATGCGCGACCAAGAAGTGATTGATGCTGCTGATGAACACGGCATTGCTATGGTGTTCACAGGTATGCGTCACTTCCGTCACTAATAACTTCTGTCACTAATAAATAGTTACGCAAAATCTTTTAGTGCAGGCTTAGTGAGGGCAACCAACACCTAAGTTAAACACGCAGTAAAGTGGCACATTGTTACTTTACTGTGTGTTTGTTGTTTTCCTTTAATCCTTTTTTATTACGCATGTTCTATCTCATTTGCATGGCTAAAGCGACACTATAGCCGAACGAAAATAGTTACGAATTATTCTGCTAAGTCGTAAGTGCAAATTAGGGTTTGCCGATAGGCTTGATCTGACTGGTGGTAATTTGTAGTAATAGTGATACTAATAAATGTTATGTTATTGCAGTCCGCATAGATAATTACCCTCGACAGAAAAAGGAAATAAGAATGAAAAAGTTAGCCCAACTTGTGTTAGCCGCAACACTTGGTGTAACAGCAACTTATGCCAGTGCTGATGCTATTTCTGACGCCGCGATGAGCGATATCCGTTCTGATAAAGCCAAAGTGCGCGACGAATACCGCAACCCTCAACAAACGTTACGCTTTTTTGGTCTACAGCCAGACATGACTGTGGTAGAAATCTCGCCAGGTGGCGGCTGGTATGCCGACATCCTTTACTCGTTGGTAAAAGAAAACGGCAAATACGTTGCTGCACATTTCTATGTTGATGAAGAAACCAGCGGCTACTACAAAAAGTCGGTAGAAGGCTTTAAAGAAAAAATGAAGCCGGGCATGAAGTACGAAGGTGCAGAGCTTACCGCATTCGACCCTATGAAAGCGCTAGATATTAGCGAAGCGGGCAGCGCTGATATGGTGCTAACCTTTCGCAACGTACACAACTGGTACATGCGTCACGGTGACGAGGGTATCGACAATGCATTTGGCGCATTTTTCAAAGCGCTTAAGCCTGGTGGCGTTTTGGGCGTAGTGGAACATGAGCTACCTGAAAGTGCAGATGATGAAGCAATGAAGAAAAGCGGCTACATGAAGCGTTCTTACGTTGTAGCTGCCGCTGAAAAAGCGGGTTTTGTACTTGAAGCCAGTAGCGATGTAAACGCAAACCCAATGGATAGCGCAGATCACCCGAAAGGTGTGTGGACGCTTCCTCCACGTTTGGCGCTTGATGATCAAGACAGAGAAAAATACATGGCGATTGGCGAGAGCAATCGCATGACGCTAAAATTCACCAAACCAAAATCATAATATTAAACACTCAAAACGGAACAGTTAATGAACGTACTTGTAATTGGCGGCGGTGGCCGCGAACACGCGCTAGCGTTTAAAGCAGCGCAGTCTTCTGATGTTTCAACCGTATTTGTAGCGCCTGGTAATGCGGGTACCGCTACAGAGCCTAAGCTTGAGAACGTAGCTATTGATGTTAACGACATCGCAGGCCTAGTTTCTTTTGCTCAAGGTAACGATGTTGCGCTTACTATTGTAGGCCCAGAAGCGCCGCTAGTTGCAGGTGTTGTAGATGCGTTCACTAACGCGGGTTTAATGATATTTGGTCCCACTCAAGCTGCGGCGCAGCTTGAGGGCTCAAAAGCTTTTACCAAAGATTTTCTGGCTCGCCACAATATTCCTACGGCTGAGTATCAAAACTTCACCGAAATTGACCCAGCTATTGCCTATGTTCGCGAGAAAGGCGCGCCGATTGTAGTAAAAGCTGACGGTCTTGCTGCCGGTAAAGGGGTTATCGTTGCGATGACTCTTGAAGAAGCTGAAGACGCTATTCGCGATATGCTGGCAGGTAACGCCTTTGGCGAAGCTGGCAGCCGCGTTGTTATTGAAGAGTTTCTAGACGGTGAAGAAGCGTCGTTTATTGTGATGGTAGACGGTAAGAACGTACTTCCTTTTGCCACCAGCCAAGACCACAAACGTGCGGCTGACGGCGATAAAGGGCCTAACACAGGTGGTATGGGTGCTTATTCTCCTGCTCCAGTTGTTACGCAAGACATTCACGACCGCATTATGCAGGAAGTGATCATGCCGACGGTTGATGGCATGGCCGCTGAAGGTAACGACTATGTTGGCTTTTTATATGCGGGCCTAATGATTATGGCCGACGGTACACCAAAGGTCATTGAGTACAACTGCCGCTTTGGCGACCCGGAAACCCAGCCTATTATGCTTCGCTTAAAATCTGATTTGGTTCCACTTTGCCAAGCGGCATGTAAAGGCGAGCTTGCGGGCAAAACCATTGAGTTTGACGAGCGCGCGTCGGTAGGTGTTGTGCTTGCCGCAGGCGGCTATCCAGGTAGCTATGATAAAGGCGACGTGATAACTGGTTTTGAAGACGCCGGGAAGCTAGAAGGAAAGGTTTTCCACGCAGGTACCGCACTTCAAGACGGTGATGTTGTTACCGCAGGTGGCCGCGTGCTTTGCGCAACCGCATTAGGTAATAACGTTACCGAAGCCCAGCAAAAAGCGTATGAGCTACTTAAGACCATACAGTTTAAAGATGTGTATTACCGTACCGACATTGCCCACCGTGCAATTGCCCGTGAAGCTGATGCAAAATAAGTGAAAAATTTCCTATGACATGCCAAGTGAACGCAGCTTATTGCTGCGTTCACAAATAAGACCTTCAACTAACCTCACGTTTATACAGCTCCACTCTCTGAACTATTTCTCAAAAGTCCAAACAACAGTATTAAATAAACTTTAACTGCTCAACCCACTCGATAAGTTGCAGCGCATATACAAACCTGTATCGTAGATGCTAGTGAGTTCAGGTAGTCCGTTTAAAAAGCGTATTATTTCATTCCAATAAAAGAGGTATCACCTGATGTCAAACGCTAAACTTATTACTGTGTTGCTTGTAGTAGTGGCGAGTACCGCAGCGTGGTTCGCATTTTTTGCTAAAGAATCTGCTCCAGACTTTACTGCTTATGCCGCAGGCCCTGACCGAAAAGCGGCATTTTTTGAGTATTTCACTCCCATTGTGGTCGAGGTGAACAAAGAGCTAGCCGCCGACAGGGAGCAAATTAAAAGCTTTTGCAACGCGGATGAAGCAGACAACCTTGATCAGTTCCTAACAAAATTTCGCGTTGACGACACTGACCTAAAACAAGAGTCAGCCTGCGAGGTCTTATTAAGGCGTGCCGACATTGTTCCTGCGTCGTTAGCTATTGCACAAGCGGCCAATGAAAGTGCATGGGGCACCTCACGTTTTGCTAAACTAGGGAACAATTTTTTCGGCCAGTGGTGCTTTTCAAAGGGCTGTGGCATCGTACCAAAATCAAGAGACGCAAATAAAACTCACGAAGTAGCTGATTTCCGTTCACCTAGCGATTCGGTAGAAAGCTATATGTTAAATTTAAATACTCACGACGCTTACAAAGACCTGCGTAATATTCGCCAATCCTTACGCCAGAAAGACAAGCCCGTCACTGGAGTCGCTCTTAGTTATGGTTTGGGTAAATATTCTGAGCGCGGCGAAGAATATGGTAAAGAATTACGCGAAATGATCAGTTTTAATAACCTATCGACGCTAGACAAACTAGATTTAGATAAGGTGGAAGACGAAGCCAACTAATTTAGTTGACGCTCTTAGTCGTCATATTTTATTAGATGAAAAGCGAGTTGCAGTTATGCGACTCCTTCATGCTCCACCTAGTCAATGGTCCTAGTTATTTGGTAAGTTTAATTTCCCCAAATACTGACGCATCTTTGTACCCCAAGTTTTTATCGCCGTTTACGGGGGTAATTTCATGAGAGCCTAAAAAGTGTTCTCTGTTACCTCCATCGGCGTCACAGTAGGCCAGCATAAAGCCCAGTGTCATACCTTCTTTTAAGGTAACAGGCGAATTATCTTTTCCGTGTTGATAGCTATCATCAAATACACGTACCGCTGCTTCCCAATAAATCTTGTAAGGCGACGATATATTCCGCTGCCATTTGTTCTCTACATGATCATTGTAAAGTTGTGGTACAGCCTCTCCTGCTTCATTTGGACCTATATCAACAACCTGATTATCTAACGCTAAGTGATAGGCAAACGCATTGTAGTTATTAAGGTGATCGCCACCAGAGGCATCCGCATCAATGAAAATTTCTAAACAGTCATCATCCCAGTAACGCTCAAGGGGGTTGGCATAGGTATCTGAGAGGTGGTCGTCTTCTATTTCAGCTAAAAGGTACAACGCCTTTTCATCCCAGCGTAGTTTATATCTACTAGAAAAGTCACTTGGATCGGGATTGGTGCCCCACATCAGCGAGGTCATTTCGTGCCAATCACCTTCTTCCCATGCAGCATCATTTGCTACGCCATCTATAACGGGTGCATTCGCGGTAAACATAACAGTGTCTGGCTTCGCCTGTGCTGCCGGGACAAGCATAGTGACAAGTAGTGTAGAGGTGAATGCTGATACTAGGGGTTTAGTACTTTTCAATTGAATACGGTCTCAGTTTGCCTTCCTGACGTTTAAACTAACATGTTTTAAGTCCTACTGCGTTTGAAAAGCTGCACAGCAACGCCTCTCTTTGTCAGAAGCATTACCAATTTATCTCCGTTATTGATATAACAAGGCTAATTCTTAAATCATAAATTTAGCTATGTCATTTCGAAACGCGTGCTATCACATTCTTGCTCCTGCTAGCGAAGTCCACGAATACAAAAAACGTAGCAAGTGGTTTGATATATTGCTTATCACGCTGATTATCGTAAATGTGGCGGCCATGATGTTAGAGACTGTACCGGGTATTCCAGCCCTTTGGCAGCATGAGCTGCATATCATTGAGGTCGTTTCGGTACTTATTTTCACTATTGAATACATACTTCGCGTTTACAGCAGTGCATCAGCGCCTCCTCGTACTTCCAAAGCTGACGGCACTCCCCAAGAAAAAACAACGGCATGGCAAAAGCGTTGGACTTATATAAAGAGTCCGATGGCACTGGTGGATTTAATGGCGATCCTACCTTTTTACTTAAGTGTTTTCGTAGCATTTGATTTGCGCATATTAAGGGTATTCAGAGTACTACGAATTTTGAAAATTGGACGCTATTCCCGTTCAATGCAAACCCTTGTTACCGTTTTGCGCAACGAGTCGCATAGCCTCATCGCTGCCATTAGCGTACTTCTGCTGTTCACTGTTATCGCCGCCACGTGCATTTACTATATCGAACATACCGCGCAACCCGATGTTTTCAGCAGCATTCCAGCGTCTTTGTGGTGGGCGCTGGTTACGCTTACTACCGTTGGCTATGGCGATGCCGTTCCCGTTACAGCATTAGGCAAGGTATTTGGTGGGCTTATAACTATCATGGGCATATGCTTTTACGCCTTACCAGCGGGCATTTTATCATCAAGCTACACCACTCAAATGCAGTTAAAACGGGACCGGTTTAAAGATACAGTGAGAACTGCATTAGATGATGGAAAGCTAAGTGATCACGATATCCGCCATTTAGAACACGTAAGAGTGTTACTTGATTTAGATGAAGAAGAAGCAAAATTAATAATGCGTTTGTTACAGCATCATCATAAGCTCGACCGTTGATTACGCGCAGGCCTCCGCCCAAATACGTGTACTAAACTAGACTGCCCGTACAGGGTCGCCCCCTTGATTCTTGTCGCACATCAGCTTATAACTAGTACCCGTCATTTCCAAAAAGAATTCCTATGTCTGTCAAACACCCTATTATTGCTATAACAGGTTCTTCCGGCGCGGGTACCACTACCACGACCAATGCTATTCGCCATATTTTCAGGAACCTAAATGTTAATGCTGCAGTAGTGGGCGGTGACAGCTTTCACCGTTTCACTCGCCCAGAAATGGAAGTTGAAATTCGTAAAGCCCAAGAACAAGGCAGACATATCAGCTACTTTGGCCCTAAGGCCAACGACTTTGAATTACTGGAAACGCTTTTTAGAGAGTATGGTAGTTCGGGCACGGGGCAGTTTAGGCAATACCTTCACACCTTTGATGAAGCTGTTCCTTTTAATCAGATGCCGGGCACCTTTACTCCGTGGCAAGATTTACCGCAAAACACCGACTTGCTGTTTTATGAAGGTTTACATGGCGGCGTTAAAACTGAAGAAAATGACGTAGCGAAGCACGTAGACTTGCTGGTTGGCATGGTGCCGATTGTAAATTTAGAGTGGATTCAAAAGATTGTGCGTGACACCACTGACCGCGGCCATTCGCGTGAAGCGGTAATGAGCAGCATTGTTCGCGGACTAGACGATTACTTCCACTACATCACGCCGCAGTTTTCTCGCACCCACGTTAACTTTCAGCGCGTCCCCACGGTTGACACTTCGAACCCTTTCAGCGCCAGGGAAATTCCCACCCAAGATGAAAGCTTTGTAGTAGTGCGCTTTAGACGTGAAATGAAGAATGTCGATTATCCTTACTTGCTTCAAATGATCGACGGGTCGTTTATGTCACGTATCAACACGTTAGTTGTGCCGGGCGGTAAAATAGCGCTGGCCATGGAACTTATCCTAACTCCGCTGCTTGAAGATATTTTGAATAAAAAACGACGAGCCGGCCATCAAATGGATTGGCTTAGTACCGACGAGTAGCAGCGGGCTGCATACACTGCTTCTATAGGCATATATTTAAAACATTAAGTCGTAATGACTATTCCCCTGCGTCAGTCTAGGTTTATTATTGCTTAGCTTTTTTCAACTAAGCTTTTTTCGACTAAGCTTTTTGACTGGGCCTTTTAACCCAGTTCTATGACCGTTGGGCACCTATTATGACTACAGTTCAAAGCCAGCAAATTTGGATAGATCAGCAAGACCTTACCAACACTAAAGTTGTTTACTGCGATATAAACGTAGGCGATTTACAGCAAGACGAAGTATTGCTGGAAACCGACAGCTTCGGCTTTTCTGCCAATAACATCACCTACGCAGCGCTGGGTTTTAAAATGGGCTACTGGGGCTTTTTCCCACCACAAAGCGATGACAGTTGTGATAACCCAAACGGTTTTGGCATAGTACCGGTTTGGGGCTTTGCTACAGTGAAAGCGTCTTGTCATCCTGATATCAAAGAAGGCGAGAAAGTATTCGGCTACCTGCCCATGGCGAGCCATTGGATAATAAAGGCGGGAAAAGTCGCCCCACACGGATTTTCCGACATACACGAAATGCGTAATAGCATCAGCCCTGTTTACGACCAGTACCTGCGCTGTGCGGCTGACCCTGGCTACGACAGAGACCGTGAAGCATGGCAGCTAAATTTCAGGCCCCTTTATATGACCTCGTTTGTACTTGATGACTATGTTGCAGAGAAAGCGCAGGGCGAGACTTTGCTGCTATCTAGCGCTTCAAGTAAAACTGCATTGGGAACGGCGCAACTACTTAAAGATCAAAAAGCATCTCGCAAAGCCAGCTATAAGGTGGTTGGGTTAACCTCTCAGTCTAATGTGGATATGGTAGAAGCATCTGGCTGCTATGATGCAGTATATAGCTATGATGACCTATCTTCGCTTACGAGTGACAATAGCGACTTGCGCTACTGGCTACTTGATTTTGCAGCTAACGGCACGCTAATTAATAACCTCAGCGAGCGGCTTGGCGATAGCTTGAGCGAAGTAACCTTAATAGGTGCAACCGATTGGAAAGCCGAAGAAAAGCCAAACCCCAAACGGCTTAATGCAGAGATTTTCTTCGCACCAGCTCGCGTAAAACTGCGCCAAGGGGAATGGGGGCATGAGGCCTTTTTAGCGAAATACGCAGGTGCATGGCAGCACTTCGCATCAAAAGTCAGCGACCAGTTCTTCGAACAGCCGCACCAAGGCACTGACGCCATAACACAGTTATATCTGGAAACACTTAACGGTACGGCGAATACTAAAGCGCTTAATGTCGTCACTTTTAATTAGTATTCCATAAGCTAAACACCCAACATTTCACGAGTGATCACGCTCTTACTGAATTATGGTTGGTAAATAAGGAAAACGGATAAGAGACAATGTGCGAGGGGTGAGCAACCCGCCCCTTCTCTCGACCTATCCGCCTTAGACACTATTTGTAACAATCATCCCTTACCTTTTACGCTTTTCTCGCTTTTGTATTTCACATCTTGTGGTTATAGTGAAACAAAAGTAAAACGAAAGGTATGAGTATGGGTCAGGAAACCTCTAAAATTCTCGTTGTTGATGACGACATGCGCCTGCGCAGCCTATTAGAGCGCTATTTGTTAGAACAAGGCTACCAAGTCCGCAGTGCTGCTAACGCAGAGCAAATGGATAGACTGCTTGAGCGCGAGAATTTTCACCTAATGGTTTTAGATCTAATGCTACCAGGCGAAGATGGCTTGTCTATTTGTCGCCGTCTGCGTCAGCAAGAAAACGACATGCCCATTATAATGCTTACTGCAAAAGGCGATGAAGTTGACCGCATTATTGGCCTTGAAATGGGTGCAGATGATTATTTACCAAAGCCATTTAACCCGCGCGAGCTTCTTGCCCGTGCTAAAGCCGTATTGCGCAGACGCAGCAGCGAAGCGCCGGGCGCACCTTCTAAAGACGTGCAAATTGTGGAGTTTGGCAATTACAAACTCAATCTCGCCACCCGTGAGATGACAGCAGGCGATACGCCGTTGACTCTGACAAGCGGCGAGTTTGCAGTATTAAAGTCTTTGGTTACTCACCCCCGTGAGCCTTTGTCACGAGACAAATTGATGAACCTAGCACGAGGCCGTGACTACAGCGCCCTTGAGCGCAGTATTGATGTTCAAGTTTCTCGACTACGTAGAATGCTTGAAGATGACCCAGCCAACCCGCGCTACATTCAGACCGTATGGGGTTTGGGCTATGTTTTTGTCCCAGACGGCGAGCAAGTTTAGCCACCTATGAGCTACACAGCAGACGGTGCGCTATGCGTTTAGTTCCCAAAAGTGCATTTGGTCAAACCGTCATGCTCATTGGCGTGTTGTTGCTTATCAACCAAATAGTGTCCTACATCTCGGTCACCTACTACTTTATTCAGCCCAGCTACCAGCAAATTAATAGCTTATTAGCCACACAGGTTAAGTCTGTGCTGGCCAATGATTTACTGGTGACTAATCAAGAAACACGGGAACGCTACTTTCAGCAAACGCAGGTACAAGTTTTCGATGAAAGCGTGGCGAGAAAAAACGGCCTAGAAAGCGCGGTTTATTACAGCTATATATCAACGCAAGTTAGTGAACAGCTTAGGCAGCTTGCCGATGTACGCATTAGCACAACCACGCAAGCTAGCGACGAGAACGCGCCTTACATTGTATGGATATCTCTTAATCGCTACCCAGACACCTGGATTTCTATTCCCATTTCGGGGTTAAACGAAGCGAATATCTCCCCACTAACTATGTATTTAATGGTAATTGGGATATTGAGCGTAGCCGGTGGCTGGTTGTTTGTAAGGCGCATGACGAGGCCCTTATCAGCCTTACAAAAAGCAGCAATTGCCGT
Source organism: Pseudomonadota bacterium (assembly GCA_034190055.1). Classification (GTDB taxonomy): domain Bacteria; phylum Pseudomonadota; class Gammaproteobacteria; order Enterobacterales; family Alteromonadaceae; genus Alteromonas. Next base: position 22,526 of record JAXHTT010000010.1, read on the forward strand.
GGGTAAGGGTGAGCATCCTGCGCCGCTTCGCGAACAAGGCAGTACGGAAATGATTCAGGTTACTCGCGCTTTTAACCGTATGAATCAGGGCATAAAGCAGCTAGAGAACGACCGTAACATCATGACCGCAGGTATTTCCCACGACTTGCGCACGCCGCTTACTCGTATTCGCCTTGCATCAGAAATGCTGCCAGAAGATCAGGATTGGATAAAAGACGGCATTGTGAACGACATAGAGGACATGAATGCCATTATTGACCAGTTCATTGACTATGCACGTTATGACACAGAAGAAGTCACACAAGAAACCGATTTAAACGCTATTATTGCAGAGCTGGTACAAGCTAGGCACTTAGATGATAAACATCATATTGAATTAAAGCTCAACGCCATCCCGCCACTATCACTGCGGCGTATTGCAATGAAGCGAGTCATCGACAACCTCATTGAAAATGCTTTTAAATACGGCTCTGACGAAATCGCCATTAGCAGTTTTTATAATCGTCACGAAAAACGCGTGTACTGCAAAGTGCGTGATTTCGGGCGAGGTATTCCCGAAGAAGAGCTCAGCAGTGTTTTCATGCCCTTCGCACAAGGTGACAAAGCGCGTAACTCGTCAGGCTCTGGTCTAGGGCTTGCCATTATTCGTAGAATAGTAGAGGCTCATGACGGCGAAGTGTCGCTTAGAAACCACCCGCAGCAAGGGCTAGTGGCAGAGTTTTACTTACCCTACCTTTCAGAGCTACCTCAAAAGAATTAGCGCTATAGGTTTTCGCTGTTAACGCGCTGCCATTTGCCATTGAGATTAAACTCATTGCAACTAGCTAGCCCTCCAACCTATCTAGCTTCTGTGGTACTTAATCTTCCTACTGTAACCGTAAGAAGCTAGCCACAGCACACACCCCCCTATAGGGATCACCCAAAACGCCGTGGTAAGGGGTGCAAAGTTAGCCCAAAGGCCGGTGGAAAAAGAAGCTACCTGTACCCCGGTAGAATTGCCGATAATGGCAATGCCAGAAAGCACTGGGCCGTTGTCGCTGTCGATATTCATTGCCGCAGACAGTGCGAGCGGGAATAGCCCTCCTAGCCCTAAACCTAGCAATAAATTACCCGCACCTATACCATAAAATGAAGGCATTAGTTTCAGTGCGAATACACCCGCTAGCGAAGCGGTGGCCATGATGACAATCATGCGATGGACTGACACAAAGCGAAGCAGAAATGGAAAGGTCAGGCGACTTATCACCATACCAGCGGTAAAGCATGCCAGTAGGTTTCTGGACTGTTCGCCAGTAAAGCCTAAACCGTTTTGCGCATAGCTCACAAACCAGTTAGCGTTACCAAACTCTACCGCGCCATAGCCAAACGAGAGCAAAGTTAAAAATATAAAAACTGGCTGCTTGATGATTACGCCAAATGCCAAGGTTTTCTTCGGCTGTTTTGGTTGATCTTTACTGACTTTTGCCTGCGACCGCGCCGCAACAAACGTATAGCACGATAGAAAGATCATCACGCCAGCTACCACTTGAATGGGCAAGCGCCAGTTCTGTTCAATAATATATAACAGTGTTACAAAGAACGACGCGGCAAACGTACCTAGGCTGAACATGAAGTCCATTAAGCCCATCATAGTAAAGCGCTTTTCAACATACATCCGCGCAATCAGAGTATGTCCTATGGTAAAAATCGTTGAACTAACCACACCGATTAATACGGCTAATATTAGAAACCATTGCCAAGACGACAAAACAGAGACTACTAGCAAAAGACCCGTATTTATGCTGAACAGGGTGGCCAGCAGGGGCATGTATTCAAATCGGCTGGCATACTTGCCACCAATTACAGCACCTAACATCATGCCCACCGAAAACAGCGAGAACAAAGCACCACTAACCACCTCAGACATCTGCAGATCAGCGGCAATATCTGGCAGCAGTATTCCCCATAGGAGAAATAACTTACCAATTAAGAAAAAACCGGCAAAGATAACAATGGTAGCGGGAAGTCGGCTCATTTAGGCTCCACAGTTCATATCAGTTGGCAGACAGCGGATGTAAGCGTAAGGGCACAACCTAGGTAGCACCCTAACTTAGAAATTGAGCCCTTCTTAAACTGCCTAGTAATACAGCTCAGTGCCCTTTCTTATCTCATGAGCACAAGTCATATTATCGCATGATCATAACATCAACAGATTGCTGATAGTCGCAGTGAAATGCAAGCGAAAGCGTTTTCCCTTTTTCATTCCATACTACTGGTACGCTATTGCCATCTACTAAAACACGTGAAGGTTTTTGGCTAAAGCCATGAACCACATAGTTGATGTTGCGCTGTTTCGGCATACCGATATAGCTGCCTTCGCTGCCAAGAGAAAGAGTTAACCCAGCGTTGTCATTGACTGATGAATGTAGCTGTAAAGTGGTGTACAAGCCTTTTTCAACAGAGGCAGGATTTTTACCGTCATCCTCGTAGTAGGTGTAAGAAGACGAAGCGACAGAACTGTCGTACCAGTAATGTATCTCTAGCTCGCGAGAATCAAACTGCTCTGTACGATCAAGCCCTTTAGACATGGGCATAAAGCTACCTGCTTTAACCCATACAGGGAAGTTGTCTTGGGTTAATGGGTAATCTACCGTTTGCCCGCCTTGGTATTTGGTGTTGGAGAAAAAGTCGAACCAAATGCCTTCAGGAAGAGCTGTCGTCCACTGGCTTTGATCAGGGCGGGTCACCGGTGACACCAACAGCGCGTCGCCCCATAAATAGCTGTCAGCGTTTTCAAACCATGAGCTCTCACTATACTCCATGGCCAATGGGCGCATTAGCGGTGTGCCGTTCAGTGCATTTTCAAACGCCAATGAATAATTGTACGGCAGCATGTCGTAACGAAGTTGAATAAACTTGCGTGCAATAGATTTCACGGGGTCGGCATGGAAAACAGGCTCTGGGGCAATATTATCCTGTGCATGAGGCCTAAATACCGGTGAAAAGGTACCGAACTGAAGCCAGCGGGTATAGAGCTCGGGATCAAAGGTTTCGCCTCCGGCAAAGCCACCTAAATCAGAATGGGTATACGCCATACCAAAAACACTCATTTGAAGTGCTAGTTCTACCTGCGGCTTAAGCCCGCCCCAGCTTCGGCTTACGTCTCCGGTCCAAGGCACCATACCGTAGCGTTGGCTGCCCAAAAAACCTGAACGCATGAGTATGAACGGACGTGTGTCTGGCTGTAGTGCAGTCAAATTGTTATACACGGTTTTCGCCCACTGGTGGCCATAACCATTGTGAACTTCTGCACCGCTTACTTTTTTCGACTGCCACATGTGCTTTATATCATCAGGGTGCACTTCAGGCTCACCCAGGTCGCCCCACCAGCCGGCTACACCTTGCGCAGCAAGCTTTTCATAATATTGCCAAAACCAGTCTTGGCCGCTTTCACTGAACACATCGACAAGGCCGGTATTGCCAAAATAGAAGTCGAAGGTATACGGGGTGCCATTATCGTTTTGTGCTAGAGCATTATTGGCAACAGCGCTTTCCCATTGCTTTGACGTCGTAAGAATAAACGGTTCTGTTATAAGTACGGTTTTCACGTCTTGAGCGAGTAGCTCGCTAATCATTTTCTCAGGCTCTGGGAAAGTAGCAGTGTCCCAGCTTAAGTTCCCCATGTGCCCTTTAACATCCTTGCCAAACCAGTAAAGGTCTAGCACCATGGCATCGACAGGAATATCTTGTTTGTTAAAAGCATCTACCACTTCTAACACTTCGTTTTGGGATTTATAACCAAAGCGAGACGCAAAGTTACCGAGAAGCCAGCGTGGAGGAAGGGGCTGCGTTCCCGTTACTGCTACAGTAGAGGTTACCGTATCTTCCAGGTTTTCCCCCAATACCATGATGTAGCTGGCGCGACCGCCTTGTGCCTTGAATAGCAACTCGTCGCTGTTCGTTTTGCCAATATCTAGCTCACCAGAAGCGGTGTTATCAAATAATACGCTGTAATTTTTTGACGACATCACGGCCGGCAAGCCAAAGTACATCTGGTTTGAAGAGGTGGTGTAACCATAGTGTGCTTTGTTGTACAGCGGCATGCTATGACCACGACGGTCCATACCTAAAACCCGCTGGCCACCGCCGTAGAGCTTTTCGCTTTCATCTAACGTAAACGACAGGCTGACGCCGTTACTGGAAATACTTAGTCCGCCTTGCTCTTTCGCGACAATTTTGCCGTTAACAGAATAACTGATAACGTGCGTCGCCTTATCAACATGCGCTGCAATATTATTGCGTTTTAAGATTAGGGTTGTCGCTGTTTCAACTAGCTCTACATCATTAGCTTTTTTGTTTGTAACACCAGTCAACGCGGGCTCGGGAAGCGCCATAGACGGTAGATTTGCGTAAGGCGTGCCATTATCATCAGTAAGATACGTTACTTGAAAGCCGCTATGGTGCAACGCGCTTATCGTGAAGTCATTGGTATCCGTATCAATATTTAGCGTTGCATTTTCGAGTGTTGCTGTTTGAACTTCGGCTAGCGTATTTACCGAGAAAAATGCCAAACCAGCACATGCAAGTGCTATACGCTGTTTCCTGTCTATCATGCTCAAAACCTTTTTTATGCTTCATAGCGAAGCGCACCTAATTGGCGAACCGCATTTAATTAACTAAGCGCGCTTAATTAAAGCCTACTTGTGTACGGTGAATGATAGCTAGTGCATTGCTCAACTTAAATAAACATACGTATTCATAATGTTAATTTTGTTAACAACAATACAAAAAAGCCCGCAACACGGTGCGGGCAAAACATCAATCACGTTGAGTGTGATGAACGTTGGGAAGGGGCGGACCGAGTGTTAGTTACCCGGTCCGGCTTTAACGATAGCGTCGCTAACGTCATATTTTTCAAAGTTCTGTTTAAAGTCGTTAACCAAGTTAGCGGCGTATTCGTTGTACTTCTCTTTGTCAGTCCATGTGTTCTGAGGCACAAGCAAATTACTGTCTACACCGTCTACTGCCACAGGCACATCTAGGTTTAACGCGTCAATGTGCTGGGTTTCAACATCGGCCAAGTTACCCGATACAATCGCATCAATGATGGCGCGTGTAGTAGGGATATCAAAACGGCTACCTGTGCCGTAAGGGCCGCCTGTCCAACCGGTATTAACCAAGTAAACCTTTGCACCGAACGCTTTAACACGCTTGATCAGAAGCTCTGCGTACACACCTGCTGGACGCGGGAAGAAAGGCGCACCAAAACAGGTTGAGAAGGTTGATTCAATATCGCTGGTAGAGCCAATCTCAGTAGAGCCTACTTTCGCTGTGTAACCACTTAGGAAGTGGTACGCCGCAGCTTCTTCACTTAACACAGAAACAGGAGGCAATACGCCACTTACGTCACATGTTAGAAATACTACTGAGCGAGGTTCGCAGCCTCGGTTTTCAGCAACGCGCTTTTCAATATGTGAAAGTGGGTAAGCTGCACGCGAGTTTTGGGTTAGCGATGTATCGGTATAATCTGGCGTGCGTGTTTCATCTAGCACGACGTTTTCTAAAATAGTGCCAAACTTAATAGCATTCCAAATGACAGGCTCATTCTTTTGAGAAAGGTCGATACACTTAGCGTAACAACCGCCTTCAATATTAAATACGCTGCCTGGTGCCCAGCCATGCTCGTCGTCGCCAATTAGGAAACGCTTAGGATCCGCTGAAAGCGTGGTTTTGCCAGTGCCTGAAAGGCCAAAGAACAAAGTAACATCACCTTCTTCACCCACATTCGCTGAACAATGCATAGGAAGCACGTCTTTTGCTGGAAGCAGGAAGTTTTGCACTGAGAACATGGCTTTTTTCATTTCGCCCGCGTAACGCATGCCAGCAAGCAGCACACGCTTTTTGGCAAAGTTGATGATAACTGTGCCGTCGCTGTTGGTGCCGTCGCGCTCAGGTTCGCAGGTGAAACCAGGTACGTTTAAAATTTGCCATGGCTGGTCACCTTTAACATTCCACTGCTCAGGGATGATAAAAAGGTTACGGGCAAAAACGTGCTGCCACGCGGTTTGCGTTCTTACTTCAAGCGACAAAGCATGTTCAGGGTCAGAGCCCACTTGAAGGTGTGAAAGAAAGTGTTCTTGGGTAGAAAGATAAGCTTCAACTCTATCCCACAGCGCATCGAACTTATCAGAATCAAAAGGCTTGTTAACCTTGCCCCAATCGATGTCGTTCTCGGTTGTTGGCTCTTTAACGATAAATCGATCGTTTGGAGAGCGGCCCGTACGTTTGCCGGTTTCAACGACAAGCGCGCCGTTTTTGTCTAATACACCTTCGCCGCGTAATACGGCGCGTTCGATAAGTTCTGCATTTGGCAGATCGGTAAGTGGCGTTACTTTCAGTTCCGTTTGAATTGAGGCTGCTGCGGTCATGGCTGTTACCCTATATGTAATTTTTCAAAAGCACTTTCAAAAAAGTATCACCTCTTCGAGTGTAAAGTAAATAAGGGCTTAGGCGCATTTATAAGACATATAATCATTATTCAAAACGTTGAGATTTCATAAATATTGTAAATTAATTACAGTAAAAGCGTTTTCCTTGGATATAAATGCATAAAATATGCGTAGCGAGGCTTTAATGATCGATGAATTTCAGAATAAAAAACGTGTAAATTTTTTTGAAAGTCGAAATGAAAGCTTTCGATTAAAGTTAAAAAAGGAGCCGACAACACGTCGTTGAAAACTTAAACACTTACTACTGACCACTTTTTGACCATAAGTGAAGTATGATAATTATTCTTGGGTGTATTTAGCATGGAAAAAAGCACTCCATAAGAAGTGCTTTTCTCTATTGCAACCGTGTTGGGAGTCATGATTCATTATGTGGCTAACGCCTAAAACCATTAATTGACCCAAATAGCTACTGACTCGAAGCGGATACGTCGAAGTTGCCGCTGTGAATAGCTTCAACGTCTATACTGTCAAAGCGGTATTCTGCATGGCAGTACTGACAGTTCATTTTGATCGCGCCTTCTTCCGCAATAATTGCGTGAAGTTCAGATTTCTCTACATGACGAAGTGCTTCTGCACTGCGCTCTTTTGAGCAAGAACACGCAAACGATACGTCTTTTGCTGGGTACATTTCAACGTCTTCTTGATGATAAAGGCGATATAAAATGTCCTCAACTGGCAAAGAGAACATCTCTTCTTTGGTTAGTGTTTCGGTAAGTTTAGAGATATGAGCAAACTCATTGGCCTGCGACACGTCAGTTGCGCTTGCATCGGTAGGTAGTACTTGCAATAACACGCCCGACGCTTTTGCGTTTTTAGGGTCGCTCATGTCTGTCATTAGATGAACACTGGTTGCGAGCTGTTCTGACTGTGCAAAGTAACCTTCAATGCATTCAGCAAGAGACGGTTTATCCAGAGCTACTACACCTTGATAACGCTCACCTTCATCTGGTGTAATCGTAATAACCAACACGGCCTGCGACAATAGCTCAGCAAAGGTATCTGGCAGTGTTTCCAGTGTTTCATCCCAGCGCGCCACACCGCGCAATGTTTGCTCGTGCGTGGCGTTTAGCACCGCGTAACTTACCGGGCCTTTACTTTGAATTTGCAGTGAAATTTCACCTTTAAACTTAAGCGTTGCCGTTAACAGTGACGTCGCCGCTGCCATTTCACTTAGCAAGGTTTGAATTTGCACTGGGTATTCATAGCTGTGAACTATATTTTTTAAACTTTCATCAAGACGTACTAACTCGCCTCGAACATTAGCTTGGGTAAATAGGAAGCGGTGTAATTTATCGAAATCGCTCATAAATGATCCTGTTGAGCAGCAAACTATTGCTGCTTAAATTTAATAATCTGTCGTCGCTGCTTTTTATCAGGTCTATGATCTGGTTTAGGACTGTGAAAAGCGCTCATTTTTCGTGCAGCTTGGTTTTCTTCACGTTTTGTTACACTTTCAGCCGTTTCTTCGAAAAGTGCTTGTGCCAATGGCGCACTCAAACGCTTGTCACTTAAGCCTAGCACCTTTATTTCGCGAATATCCCATCCCGCGGGAACTTTAATCATGGCCCCAAGCTCTACATGTTTACCAGGTTTGGCCCGTTGCCCGTTGTACTGGACTTTCCCCGACTGCACCATGTCTCTAGCGATGGCGCGCGTCTTAAAGAACCTTGCAGCCCATAGCCACTTGTCCAGCCTAACATTTTGTGGTGTATTGTTACTTTCCGATTGGCTCATGTAATAATTTCGTAATGGTGCGGCTTTAGTGTTTGACCCTCACCTTTACTAGGCTATTATGGGTTTGCTAAAGCGCGGTTAACCAAAAATTCACTATATTATAATAAAGCAGTACCATTAGTGGCAGCATGACATTCAATAAACCCAATCCACAATCTCTGGTTGTTTATCTAAGCCAGCATCAAAAACAGCTACATACCATAGTAGTGGTTCTGCTTAGCCTGTATTTAATTGCATTTGCTGCCAAACTCGTGTGGCGAATTATACCTGAACCTCAACTATCTGCGACACCCACAGTAAGCCGTGCTCCGGTTATTTCATCGTCATCAGGCAAAAGTGGGGTCAACATAGCGAAAATACAACAGCTGAATTTATTTGGTAACGCGGCAGCTAAACCTGCTGAGCCCGTAGCCGAAGTAACTGACGCCCCTGAAACGCGTTTGAACCTTACCTTAACGGGTGTGGTAGCAAGTTCAGAGCAAGAGGCTGGTACGGCTATCATCGAAAATCGTGGAAGTCAGGCGGTATACGGTTTAGGCGAAAAAATTGAAGGTACGAATGCTACGCTCCAGAAAGTGTATAACGATCGCGTCATTATCAAAAACGGGGTAAGAAACGAGACCCTTATGCTAGACGGCATTGACTACGACGAAGCTAATCGTCGTCGTGAAATGCAGGCAAGAAACCGACCTGAGCCAGAAGAGTTAGAAGAAGACACCGTTGAACTTAGCGAAGAAGCATTAGAGGCAACTGCGGCACTTCGTGAACGGCCTGCTAGCTTTACAGACTTTATTTCGATATCGCCGAAAACCGAGGAAGGCCAGCTTATTGGTTACCAGGTTAGTCCTGGTAAAGAGCCTGAATTATTCAAATCGGCAGGGCTTCAGGCTGGCGATGTTATTACACAAATTAACGGGCTAGACCTTACCGACTTGCAACAATCGCAAGAGGCTTTGTCTGAGCTACGCAATGCACAAAATATAGAATTAACGATTATTCGAGATGGCAGTTTAACCACGCTCTACTTAGATTTACCCGAGGCGTAACAACAAAAACGGTACCGGCTCGCTTTTTACTAGTAAGCGTTTGTGTAGAGGTCAGCATGTAACTGACAAGCAATTCGGCCATCGACATGTTAGGAAATGAAGGAAGTTAGAATGAAAAGGCGCACTAGCCATAAACTATTATCTCGCTTAGGCACAGCTATGTGTACAGCGCTTTTGTGTTTCTCGGTGACTGCCGCTGAATACATGCCTAATTTCAAAGATACTGACATCAATGAATTTATCAATATTGTCGGCAAAAACCTTGAGCGCACCATTATTGTCGATCCTAACGTACGCGGCAAAATTAGCGTACGCAGTTACGACATGCTCAATGAAGATCAGTACTATCAATTTTTCCTAAATGTACTCCAAGTTTACGACTTTGCTGTAGTTGAAATGCCAAGCGGTATTTTAAAGGTTGTACGCTCTAAAGACGCGAAAACATCAAATATTCCAGTAGTGGAAGGCGCGCAACAAGACGGTGATGAGTTTATTACCCGCGTAGTGCCGGTATACAACGTGCCAGTACGAGAACTTGCGCCCATTTTACGACAGCTTAATGACCAAGCAGGTGGCGGTAATGTGGTAAGCCACGATCCATCAAATGTCATGATGCTGACAGGCCGCGCGGCGGTAGTAAATCGCCTTGTAGAAATCATTGAACGCGTAGACCGCGCGGGCGATGAAGAAGTCGAAATCGTAAAACTTCGTTATGCGTCAGCATCTGAAATGGTACGTATTATCGAAAGCATTAATAAGTCTCAAGGCAAAGCGAATACTGGCGCAAAGTCTGAGCCTCGCGTAGTGGCTGACGATAGAACTAACTCGGTTATCGTAAGTGGCGATGTTAAAGCACGTCAGCGTCTCATTAACCTTATCCAGCGTATGGACCAAGAACTTGAGTCTAACGGCAATACACGCGTATTGTTCCTTAACTATGCAAAAGCTGAAGATCTGGTTAAGGTACTTCAAGGCGTATCGGCCAGCATTCAAGCAGAAGAGCAAGGTAGCGGCACCACATCACGTCGCTCAAGCTCAAACCGCGAAGTTAGCATTGATGCACACGAAGACTCTAACGCCATCGTTATCACTGCGGAGCCGGATATGATGCGCTCTCTAGAAGAGGTTGTACGTCAACTGGATATTCGTCGTGCCCAGGTACAGGTTGAAGCCATTATCGTTGAAGTATTTGAAGGCGATGGCAATACACTAGGTGTACAGTGGGTCTCAGAAGAAGGCGGCGGCACACAGTTTAATAATGGCGTTATCGGCGTCGGCTCTCTGGCCGTAGCACTGCGACAGGCTGAAGATAGAGAAACCACGCAGACAAATATCACTGCTAACGGTGAAGTAGTTGAATCAACCGACACTATCGAAGGAGACTTTACTGCACTTGCAAGCTTACTTGGTGGCGCTAATGGCCTAATTGCCGGCGTTATCGAAGATGGCTGGGGCGCAGTTGTGCAAGCGGTTAGCACTGACACCAACTCCAATATTCTTGCCACGCCTCACTTAACCACTATGGACAACGAAGAAGCCTTTTTCATAGTGGGTCAGGAAGTACCAATTATTACAGGTACTACAACGGGCGCAAACAACTCTAACCCGTTCCAAACGGTCGATCGCCAAGAAGTAGGCATTAAGCTAAAAGTCACGCCTCAAATTAACGAGGGCGACGCGGTACAGCTTCTTATTGAACAAGAAGTGTCGAGCGTAAGCGGTGCAACTTCGGTAGATATTTCAATTAACAAGCGTGAAATCAAAACCACAGTTATTGTGGATGATGGCGGCACTATCGTTCTAGGCGGCTTGATTGATGAAGACATACAAGAAAGTGTATCTAAGGTACCTCTTTTAGGCGATATCCCTGTGCTGGGCCACCTTTTCAAAACTACGTCGACCAGCAAACGTAAGCGCAATCTCATGGTATTTCTAAAACCAACGATTGTACGCGACGGCGCTACTATGAATTCCATTAGTCATCGCAAATACAACTATATTCGTGCGCTACAGCTGAAGCGTCAGCAAGAAGGTGTATCTCTGATGCCATCGGCTGAAACGCCAAGTATGCCTGAGTGGAACGATGCACTAGAACTACCACCTTCATTTGAAGAATATCTTTTAGAGAAAGATAAGCAAAAAGAAGGTAACGAGTAGTATGGCGGACGAACAACTTACTCAAGCACTGGAGGCTCAAGAAGAAGCCCTAGAAGCCATGGGTGAAGAGGCCGGTTTACCCGAAGAAGATGCTGGCCCCAAGCAGCTATCGTTTAGCTTTGCAAAGCGCAACCAGGTGTTGCTTGAGACCAACGAGACACCGGCAGTTCTGTACTTTACAGAGAATACGCCGTTTGACGTTTTCGCCGAAGTTAGGCGCTTCTACGGAGAACCGTTTGTACCTAGAACTATCCCTGCTGACGAATTTGAAAACTTACTGACTAGCGCGTTTCAGCGCGATAGCTCTGCAGCTAAACAATTAATGGAAGACCTTGGCAACGAAAGCGACTTATTCGCTCTTGCCGAAGACTTGCCTGACACTGAAGACCTATTAGATAGCGAAGACGATGCGCCTATCATCAAGCTTATTAACGCCATGTTAGGTGAAGCGATAAAAGAAGGTGCGTCTGATATTCACATAGAAACCTTTGAAAACCAGCTTGTTGTTCGCTTCCGAGTAGACGGCGTATTACGCGAAATTTTGCGTCCTAACCGCAAACTTTCTTCTATGTTGGTGTCCCGTATCAAGGTAATGGCTAAACTAGATATTGCCGAAAAACGTGTACCTCAAGATGGTCGTATCACGCTTCGCATCGCCGGTCGCGCTGTGGATGTTCGTGTTTCTACCATGCCATCGAGTCATGGCGAACGTGTAGTTCTGCGTCTACTAGATAAAAATAATGCGCGCCTGAATCTAGAAGATTTGGGCATGACGCTTCAAAACCGAAACCATTTTTCGTCTCTTATCAGAAAGCCCCACGGCATTATTTTGGTTACCGGCCCAACAGGCTCAGGTAAAAGTACCACCCTGTACGCGGGGTTAACTGAGATAAACTCGCGAGACAGAAACATCTTAACGGTTGAAGATCCTATCGAATTTGACCTACCAGGCATTGGACAAACGCAGGTTAACCCCCGTGTAGATATGACCTTTGCCCGCGGGCTTCGCGCTATTTTGCGTCAAGATCCTGATGTGGTAATGGTGGGTGAGATTCGCGATATCGAAACTGCTCAAATTGCCGTTCAAGCCAGTTTAACCGGTCACTTGGTACTGTCTACGCTGCATACTAATACCGCAGCAGGTGCTATTACTCGCTTAGAAGACATGGGGATCGAGCCATTTTTGCTGTCTTCAAGCTTATTGGCCGTACTGTCACAACGACTGGTACGTACCCTTTGTCCAGATTGCAAAAAGCCACATACACCAGACGCTTCTGAGCTTGAAGTACTAGGTCAAAGCGCGACAAGCGATACTACCATCTATAAACCGCACGGTTGCGCGGCGTGTAATCAAACTGGCTATCGTGGCCGTACCGGCATTCACGAACTCTTATTAGTTGATGAAAAAGTGCGTGAAATGATGCACGAGGGCGTGGGCGAACAAGCCATTGAGCGCTACATCAGAACTTCTACTCCAAGCATCCGTGAAGACGGCTGCAGCAAGGTGCTGGCTGGAGAAACTTCTCTAGAAGAAGTACTTCGAGTAACGAGGGAAGACTAGATGGCGGCATTCGCTTACAAAGCGGTTAATGCCCGCGGTAAGAATACAAATGGGGTACTTGAAGGCGATAACGCCCGTCAGGTTCGCCAGCAGCTGCGCGAAAAAGGCTTAATTCCGTTAGAAGTGGAGCAAGTTGCAGAGCGGTCACAAAGCGAAGGCAAAGGCCTTTCCTTTTCCCTGTTTAAGCCACGTATTTCAGCATCGGATTTAGCGCTTCTTACACGTCAACTTGCCACGCTAGTAGAGTCGGCTCTTCCCATAGAAGAGGCACTGCTAGCGGTTGCCGAACAATGCGAAAAGCCCCGCCAGAAGAACATGATGATGGCGGTGCGCAGTAAAGTGGTAGAAGGTCACGGCCTTGCCGACGCGCTTGCACAATTCCCTAGCGTTTTTGATGAACTGTATCGCGCCATGGTTGCGGCAGGGGAAAAATCCGGTCACCTTGATACCGTGCTTAACCGACTGGCCGATTACACAGAGCGCAGGCAGCAAACCCGCAGCCAAATAACCCAAGCGATGATTTACCCATCGTTAATGCTGTTCTTTGCAATGGGTATCGTCTTACTGCTTTTAACCGTGGTAGTGCCAAAAATTGTTGGCCAGTTTGACCACATGGGGCAAGACCTGCCGGGCATCACACAGTTTCTTATTTCTGTAAGTACATGGCTTCAGAACTACGGTTTATTTATGCTAATTGGCATAGGCGTACTTATTGTTATTATTCAGCGAGTGCTGCAGCAAAAGCACATGAAGCTACGCTATCACAGATTACTTTTAACCCTGCCTTTAATAGGCAAAGTTTCTAGAGGCTTAAATACGGCCCGATTTGCTCGCACCTTAAGTATATTAAGTGCCAGTGCAGTGCCGCTACTTGAAGCTATGCGTATTTCAGGCGATGTACTGGAAAACCAGCATATTAAAAATCAAGTAGCCGATGCGGCAGTCAACGTTAAAGAAGGCTCCAGCTTGCGCGCCGCGCTAGACAACACGAAAATGTTTCCGCCAATGATGATGCACATGATTGCATCAGGTGAAAAATCTGGCGAGCTACAGCAAATGCTAGCTCGCGCTGCAGATAATCAAGATAGGGAATTTGAAGCGCTTATTGGTGTCTCACTTAAGGTATTTGAACCCTTACTTATTGTATCGATGGCGGGTATTGTCCTGTTTATCGTTATGGCAATATTGCAACCAATTTTAGCATTGAACAACATGGTGAATATTTAATGAAAACACTTAATCGCAGTTCTGGTTTCAGTTTGATTGAAGTCATGGTCGTACTTCTTATCATCGGTATTATGGCATCGATGGTTGCACCACAAATCTTGGGTAACCAAGAAGAAGCGCAGCTTAAAAAAGCCGCAGTAGACATTCAGCAAATGGAAAGTGCGCTTGAAATGTACAAGTTACGTAACAACCGCTTCCCAACCACTGAACAAGGTTTGGACGCGCTAGTGACAGCGCCAACTATTGACCCGATTCCGCGCAACTATCCAGAAGGCGGCTTTATTAAGCGTCTGCCTGAAGACCCATGGGGCAATCCGTATGCGCTGATCAGCCCAGGAGAGCTTGGCGTAGTGGATATTTTCTCTAATGGGCCAGACGGTGAACCGGGAACTGATGACGACATTGGTAACTGGAACATCAACGAATACTTGAACTAACCTATATGCGCTACCGCGGCAGTACATCGGCTTATAAAGCAGGCTTTACCTTGTTAGAAGTCATGCTGGTACTGCTGCTTATGGGCTTGGCGGCAGGTTACGTTATGTTTAACGCATTCGGCGCAAGTAAGTCAGACCTATTAAAGACCCAAGCCCAACGCTTACAGGTCATTATTGATATGGCCAGCGACTTCGCGGTATTAAATCAACAGCAGCTGGGTGTACGCTTTGAAGCCGACAAAAACGAATACTACTTCGTTTACTTAGACGACGATGACGAGTGGCAGCGTATTGAAGGAGAAAAAACCTACGAGCCCTACACGTTACCCGAACCTTTTTCCTTTACGTTAAATTTAGACGACCTACCGTGGGACGTGGAAGATAGACTCTTTGACAGAGACTTGTTTGACGAAAACCTCAGTGTTTCTGACGAAGGGGTGGAAATAGGTAGCGAAGAAGAGAAAAAGCTGCCTCCGCCTCAAGTGCTGATTATGTCGAGCGGCGAAATTACACCTTTTACCGTATCGTTTAACTATGAAGGCGATGAAGGCAACGACCCTGTCTATTTCAGCCTGCAAAACCAAGACTTACCGCCTTTAGTGCTTGAAGGGCCCCTGGAGAGCCCACTATGAAAGCGCCTACTATAAGCACAGCCACGGTGAGTATATCCAAAACAAGCGGCGCCTCTAACAAACCTAATAACCAACGTGGTTTAACCCTACTTGAAGTTATGGTGGCCCTGCTTATATTTGCGTTAACAGGCACAGCGGTACTTAAAGCCGCTGGCGAGCATTTATCTAGCGTTGGACAAATAGAGTCGATTACCTTTGCCAACTGGGTGGCAAGCAACCGCTTAAACCAGCTTCAGCTAGATACTACCTGGCCGCCCAAAAACAATCTAAAAGGCACCATGGAGATGGCTGACCGCACCTGGTACTGGCAACAAACCGTCGCGAAGACCAACGATAACGACTTACGTGCCGTTACCGTTTCGGTAGGCGAAGACGAAAGCTACGAAAGTTCAGTGACATCGGTTACCACTTTTGTGGCTAAGCCAACGGCGGGGAACTAGTATGCAGCGCGGATTTACGCTTATAGAAATACTGATTGCCATGGCCATATTTACCCTTATCGGGCTGGCATCAACGGGCTTGCTTACCACAGTTATCGACAGCAATGATATTTCTGAAGAGCGTTTTGCTAAGCTCCAATTACTACAGCGGGCCATGATCACCATTGAACGAGATCTTCAACAAGCAGTGCCTCGCGCGACTCGTGTAAACGGTGAAAAGCAAGATGTGGTAATGGCCGGTGGAGAAACCGACGACAGCGATGATGATGGTATTGGTTTTGTGCGAGGCGGTTGGCACAATCCTCAGTTAATGCTGCCAAGAAGTACTTTGCAGTTTGTTGCCTACCGGCTTCAGGAGAACAAGCTTGAGCGTCTTTACAGTAATTACGTGGATAATGTTATTGGCTATGAGCCCAAAGTACGGGTACTGCTAGAAGACGTAGAAAGTTTGAAAATTGAGTTTCTCGCCACCTCGAACAGCAGTTCGTTAGATGAAGACGAGGATATCTCGTGGAGTGAAAGCTACAAAGGTACGGCACTACCGCGGGCAGTCGCAATAGAGTTTGTAAGTAAAGACTTTGGCAAAATTAGAAGGGAGTTCACCTTAACCACGGGTGAATCGTCATAATGCCAAACACAGAAACACACCTTTTAATAAATCATAAGCGCAATAGAACAGCGACGTGTAAGCGCCAACTGTCTAGCCCACCAGCTAAACAAAGGGGTGTAGCGCTGATGATTGTGCTTATGATTGTGGCATTGGTGGCCGTATTGGCTACAGAAATGGGCACGCGATTGCAGCTACAAGTACAGCGAACCATGAATTTAAAAGATAATAATCAAGCCTATTGGTACGCTATGGGCGCTGAAGCTTTTGCGCGCAAGTCTATTCAGACGCTGATAGAGGAAAGCCCAGAAACTATTTCTATTGACCAACCTTGGGCACAAGAGTTTAGCTATCCGTTAGAAAACGGTGGGCTAACGGCTAATTTGGAAGACCTTCAGGCTTGCTTTAATCTTAATGCGATAACATCAGGTAGCGCTTCGAATAACGCAAACAGTGCGTCAAGCAATACCACCGAAGCTATGGAAGCCTTCCACACTATGTTGCTCTCGCTAAACGTTGATGGGTTAGACAACTATACTGCCGATACACTGCGCGACAGCTTAGCAGATTGGGTGGATGAAGATGACAGCATGCGCCCCTATGGCGCAGAAGACAGCGAGTATGAGTCAAGAGAGTTTCCATATCTTGCGGCCAACGGACCACTGGCATCGAAAAGTGAATTGCGTATTATTAACGGAGTATCACCAGCGTGGCTGGACGATTTAATGCCTTTGGTTTGTGTGATCCCAGATTACAATGAATTGAAAATAAACGTAAACACGCTTCAAGAAGAAGATGCGCCACTGTTAGCAGGCCTAACGGGGCTTGATATACAGCAAGCTGCGAGTTTACTCAGCAGCCGCCCGCAAAACGGGTGGGATGATAAGAATGCATTTTTAAATGAGCCGTCTATTCAAGCGCTTAACCTAACAAGCTCTCGACAAGATTGGTTTGCAGTTAAAACTGAATATTTTATGTTGCATACAAAAACACAATACAACAAAGCAACCTTTAAGCTTTCCACCGTGTTTCGTGCAAGCGCCGATAGTGGCGTAAGCATTGTGAATCGCGAGTTTGGGGGAACCTATTAATGGAACAATTATTGGTGCGTTTAGGCGCCAACTATACCGACCCGATAAGCTGGCTCGTTTATTCGAATTCAGAAGAAGAGATCATTGCTTCTGGCGAATTACCTAGTGCAGAAGACTTATCTACGCTAACTGAGCGCGCTGGTCAGCGAAGCGTTATCGCTCTAGCACCAAGCAGCGAAATACTGCTTAAATGGGTAGAGCTACCGCCTAAAGCTGGGCGTAAAATTATCTCTGCAATTCCATTTATGCTGGAAGACGAATTGGCTACCGACATTAGCCAGCAGTTTTTCGCCATTGGCCCTAAGCGGGGCGACAAACAAGCTGTTGCTGTGGTTAGCCATGAAAAAATGGAGCAGTGGCAAGCATGGCTAAGCGAAGCAGAGTTATTCTGCGACACCATTATTCCTGACGTACTCGCAGTACCCGTAACCGATAATGGCTGGTCGGTACTAACCTTAGGTGAGCAGCTACTGGTTCGCCAAGACGAATTTAAAGGGGTGCAAGGCGAACAAACCTGGCTACTTCCTACATTAGTGCACTTCACTGCGCAGCAAGAAGCGCCTGTGACCATTACGAATTACGCAGGTATCGATTTAAGCAGTCTGCCAAATATTGAAGAAGCAGAGGCGCCACTTGAATTGCCGATGCAAGTCTTGGCCAAAGAAGCCATGCAAAGCAGCTTTAACTTGTGCCAAGGTGAGTACAGGATTAAACGTAAGCGCAGCGGTGTGCTAAGTCAGTGGCGTGTAGCCGCTGTACTCGCTGTACTTGCACTGTGTACCAGCTTAGTAGATAAAGGCGTTACTCTTTATCAGCTAAAGTCGCAAAACCAAGCACTTAGCAGTGAAATAAGTAGCGCTGTTAAAGCCGGCTTTCCCAACATTGGTACCTATCGCAACGTACGGTTAAAGCTACAAAGCGAGCTTGCCAAGTTAGAACAAGGCGGTGGGGATGCTTCCATGCTCATTATGTTAGATCAGCTTGCACCGGCTTTTTCAGCCACAGACGTTAAGCCACAAACATTGCGCTTTGACGCTACCCGCACAGAAATTCGTATTCAGGCGCAGGGCAAAAACTTTGAAGCCTTAGAGCAGTTTAAACGCAGCGCTGAAAACGCGGGTTTTGTGGTTGAACAGGGTGCAATTAATAATCGTGACAATGGCGTTGTGGGTACAGTGTCAGTAAGGAGTACGTTGTGAACGCGCTTTTAGAAAAATACAAAGCCCTCACTGAACGGGAACAAAAATTAGTGCTCATTTCTGCAGTGATGGTAGTTATAGCACTGTTTTATTTTGCAGTTTGGTCGCCGCTCAACGCTGCGCTAGACAAACAAAAACAACTGCTTGATAACCAGCAGTCGCTTCTAGTTTGGGTAAAAGACAGCGGTGCACGCGCTCAGCAGTTACGTCGTAGTTCGGGCAACAAACGGACGTTTTCGGGGTCGTTACCGCAAGCGGTGAACCGAACCACTGCCCAGCATGATATTGCAATTTCCCGTATGCAGCCTCAAGGTGATGAACTGCAGGTATGGGTAGACCAAGCGCCATTTAATGCGGTGCTAGAATGGCTTAAAGCCATGGAAAACATGGGCGTAGTTATTCTTCAAGCCGATATAGCTGAAGCAGATGCGCCGGGCTATATCAAAATTCGCCGACTACAGTTAGGTAAAGCATGAAGTCGAAAGTTAGTTGGATCATAGGCGGAATTCTTGCCTTCCTATTGTTTGCTATTGCGTATATGCCCGCAGTGCAGGTTATTGGCCGTGTAACACTGCCGAATAACGTCTCGGTAAGCGGAGTAAGTGGCACTTTATTTTCTGGTAAAGCACAGACCCTAGTGGTGAACGGCTTGCCTGTTAACAACCTAAAGTGGGAACTCAGCCCACTTCACATGTTATTAGGTAAAGTTAAGCTAGACCTAAAAGCAGGTAATATCCGCGATAAAAACGACATCGCGTTTGAAGGGCCTGTTACCACAGGGCTTTTCAGTCAAGATACAATCAATACCGAGAACTTTACGCTGTACTTGCCTGTAGATAGAGTACTTGCACAAGTTCGTCTACCCTTACCTGTTAATGCAGGCGGACGCTTCAAAGTCTCGTTAAATGACCTAACGTTCGGCCCAGCGTGCGAGTCGCTAGATGGCACAGGAGACTGGTTAAACGCGACGGTTGCGGGAACCCAAGGGCCCATTGATTTCGGTACTTACTCAGCGAAACTTCGTTGCGAAGGGAAAGATATTGGCATCATGGTTAGCGAGCCTAACTTGTTAAGCTTATCTATGGACGCGGTCATTCCTACCAACATGAAAAATATCCGCGTTAGCGGTAAGTTTAAACCCGACGAAAGCTTGCCCAACGAAGTACATCAAGCGGCTCGCTTGTTTGGTGCGCCTAATAGCAGCGGGTATATCCCGATAAAGCTTTAACCTGCGAAGCAGAGTTACTAACACAGAGCGTGCCCTGATTTTTTAAATCAGGGCACTAGGAAACACACTCAACAAAGGATTGTACAATGAACAAACCACTTTTAACTGGCGCTGGCGTTACTTTAGTTGCGCTTGGTATTGCCCCTTATTTTATCGGCTCTAGCGTTGAAGATAATATTAACGCAGCGATAAACGAAATTAACGAACAGGCTGTGTATTCAGCCGAAGTCCTTTCGTACGACAAAGGCTGGTTCTCAACAAAAGCAGAAGTCAAACTTGCTATCGACTTTCAAGCGCTTTTTAATGCGCAAAATGTCGATGCTGCAGAAATGCCTTTAGACGAAAACCCTAACATTACCGCTACTTTGGTCGCTCATCACGGTCCGGTGTACTTTGGCGACGGTGTAGGATTAGGTCGCGTTCATTACAAGGTGTTTGTTGATGGCGATAAATTGAGAGAGTATGTTCAATGGGATGCGCAACAGCCCATTTATCACAATGAAGGGGTAGTTGGTTTATTTGGCGGCCTAAGCTATGAAGATGTAATTCCCGCCCTTAGCGCAACCGATGAAGAAGAAGGCTTTACCCTGCTATTTTCTGGCTATACAGGTAAAGCTAAGCCAGATGGGGGCCAAACCTTGTATACATCTTCGGGCGAATCGCTAAGCATCAACGCCGATGAGTTTTCGATGAAAATGGCTAACTTATCTATGGATGTAGCCTATGACGGCAGCATGATGGAAGCTTTTAAGGGGGAGTTATTTGAATCTAAAGTAGAAGCGCTCATCGAAACCATGGAAGTATCTGGCCTTGAAGCGGGCGCTACGGTGCAGCTAGAAAATATTGCGCTGGTTACAGACACTAACATTGATGATGACAACAATACCGCCAATGTGTACGTTGAATACGCCATTGATAGTGTCAAGGGGCCAGAACTTGAAGCCTCTGATATGGTGTTAGGCGTTGCCCTAAATAACTTAGACGTAGACTTCATCAAGGCTTATCAAGACTTTAGCAACACATCTTTAATGATCCCTTCTGAAGAAGTACCCGCTAAAATGATGGAGTTTGTTGAAGCTAATTTACTTCCACAGCTGAAAGCCGAGCCCGAACTTAACATTACGACGCTTAAAGCGACGTTACCTGAAGGCTCGTTTACTGCCCATGCGAATACTAAGCTAGTAGGTATTGATGCGCTACCGGGTACCATGGAAGATGTGGCCTATTGGGTAACACATCTCATGGCTGATGTACAAATAGTTGCTGATAAGGCCTTTGCGCAAAGCGTAGCGTCTGGTTACATGATGGGGCAATTGATGGCAACACCACAAGCGCAAAGCATGTCAGCAGAAGAACTCGAAGCCGCAGTAGAGCAGCAAACTCCAATGATGTTAAGCACCTTTGCTCAGCAAGGCTTGATAAAAGAGACCGAGAAAGGTTACGAGACAAAATTGGAGCTTAAAGATGGCAAAGCCAGCGTTAACGGCACGCCTATTCCACTGCCTTTTGCGCCTCAGTAATAAATAGAACAGAATTTTAAATACCCGAATTAAAAATGCAGAGCCAAATGCTCTGCATTTTTTTAGATAACCCCATTCTACTCAACGTTATACCCGCAAAACCCAAGCCCCTTAATACAGACTACCATAGCTAATTTTTTGACTTAAAATAGCGGCTAGTTGTCATCAAGCAACTCGATATTCATCAACTCTTGAGCAGCGTACACACGAGCTTCGGCTACAACTGTAATAGCTTCGGTAAGCGCGTCTAAGCCCGATTCGCTGCGTTTCATAATATGAGATAGCACGATGCGTTTTGCTTTAGACTGCTCGGCAATATCGATGATTTGTGTTGGTGTCATATGCAAATTTTTCGCAACGCGCCCCGCGTTATCGTCAATGGCGTTATGCAGCACTAAAAGGTCAGCGTTTTTAGCAAAGCGCGATAGGTTTCCCTCTTTATCGTTAGTATCACCAGAAAATACCACTTCACACCCGTTAGCCTTAACTTTCCACGCAAGTGTTGGTATAGGCCCGTGATTTACCGACATAGCCTGAACGCTAATGTCATTATTCACTGCGTATTCAAAGGGTTTCTTTAGTGTGGCGCTAGCAACGCTTTTCGTCGATATTGTGTAATCGTCTTTCCCATCAATTGTATAAGAAGACAGATATTTAAACGCGCCCTCCTCGCCAATTAGCGATGTTACGTAGGCGTTAGTTGAGGGCATAGTTCCGTTACCGTCTGGACCCATTACCCATAGATTTTTCTCGCGATTGGTGAAATAGCCACCTTTTACGAAGCTGGGTAAATCTGCTGAATGATCGGTGTGCAAGTGAGAAAGTAAAATCACATCAAGGGTTTCAAATGACGCGCCGGCAGCGCCGAACTGAACACTGCTGCCGCTACCAGCATCTACCAACACGCGGGCTTTGTTGTTTACCCAGACCAAATAAGCGCTAGAGGTTCTTCCATCATCCAATTCAGGTCCGCCCGACCCTAACACCTGCACGGAGACATTACCGCAAGCCATAGAAGTGGCGTTTGTGCTCTCAATTTTTACATGATTCGTTTGTTTAGAGGAGGGTTGAGGTGATACATCAGTTTGCAGTGATGCATGAAGTAACGCACTAGACGATCCAAATGCCGCAGAGGAAAGCGCCAGCGCAGCAGTAGCAACTAGAATGGTCAACGAGCCTGTACACGCTTTATTGTCAAGCATCTCGCGCCTAATGGAGCTGTTGCGGCTCATTTTGTCTGCACTTAATCCTATAACGGTTACCGCTCTCTGTAGAATCTTCATCACCACCATCCTTTGTCACTTTTTATGGTTTATACATTCATATCGAAGGAAAAGACCTGATATGGTCACAAAATTATTCAATGAAAACCAAGTAGTGAGCGAGAAAGGATGTAAATATAAAAAAGAAATAGAAAAGAGGACATACAAAAATGGACACGTTATACGTGCCCATTTGTAGTTACTTGTTTTGCTTACCTAATAGCTTTACCTAGCTAATGACTTTACTTAACTAGTGATCACTCCGCAGCGTTCTCTGCTACCATAATGGTTTTGATATTTACGAATTCACGCATACCATAACCACCGTGCTCTCGACCATAACCACTGTCTTTCACACCGCCAAAGGGTAGGTTCGGTTGTGCTAAAGAATACCCGTTGATATTTACCATACCAGTATCAAATTCATCTTTTGCTAGGGCAACCGCTTTATCAGTATCAGTACTAAAGATACCGCCGCCTAAGCCATAGCGCGAATCGTTTGCGACTTCCATCGCCTGCTTGTCGTCGCGAGCTCGAATTAATGACGCAACAGGGCCAAACAGTTCATCATCATACGCCGGCATACCAGATGATACGTCTTCAAGCACAGTTACCGGGTAAAAGTAGCCGTCAGATTCTGGAATTTCACCGCCTAGGGTAAGTTTCGCTCCAGCTTCTACTGAGTTTTTCACCTGCTCATGAAGTTCATCTCGTAGGTCTTCTCTAGCCATAGGGCCTAGGTCAGTGTTTTCATCCGTTGGGTCACCCACTTTAAGCTTCTTACACTGCGCTACGAACTTGTCTCTAAACTCGTCATAAACACTATCCACGATTACGAAACGTTTAGCCGCTACACAGGTTTCACCATTATTTATTACGCGACCTTGAATACACATTTCTACCGCTTGATCGATATCAGCATCCTCGAGTACCAAAAACGCATCATTACTACCAAGCTCCATCACGGTCTTTTTAGAAAGGCTCGCAGCTTCTTTCGCAACTTGTTTACCTACTTCATCACTACCAGTGAAGGTAACGCCGCGCACGTATTTATGCTTAATTAAGTCGCTTGCCGTACCACCATCAATTAATAACGACTGATATACGTTTTTCGGGAAACCAGCATCTTCGTACATCTGCTGAATGGCTTGTGCCATACCAAACACGTTTTTAGCGTGTTTTAGTACTGTCGTATTACCTGCCATGATATTCGATACGCTGTAGCGTATAACCTGATAAAGAGGGAAGTTCCAAGGCTGAATGCCCAGAATAACGCCAATAGGTTGACAGGTAATAATCGCACGACCACCTTCAAAAATACGGTGCTCGTCTTCTAAAAATGATGCGCCATGCTCCGCAGTATAGCGACAGATTTGAGCACACAGCTGCACTTCTTGCTTACCCTGCGCCGTCACTTTTCCCATTTCTCGGGTCATTAGGCTGGCAAGGTCGTCAATGCGCTCTTCCATTAAATCTGCAAGGTTATTAAATAAATCTGCTCGAGTTTCAAATGACGTACGGCGCCAATTCAAATATGCTTCTTGAGAACGTGTTACCGCTTGTTCGGCGTCTTCAGCTGACATCAAATGATAATGATCGATCTTTTCACCTGTAGCAGGGTTGTAGGTATTAATTGTCTCACTCATTGTCACTCTCCTTAATCCGTTAGTTAAATTAAAGGTGCAACTAGAAAGCCAAATTGCAAAAAAACTTTTTTTCGCAATATATTCAGCAACATAAGACGGTTTAACAGCAAAGATGGAAACTGAGAACAAAACTGGAATTAGAAAAGATTACCTATCGCAGTAAAGATTTCAGAGCGAACACTTTAGGAAAAGAGAGGCGGCCCTCAAGAGATCACATTTGTTCAAGGGCCGATATGCTGCGTTTTGTAATAGCTAATATCGTGAGAGGAAACTTAGCCTGACTAGTCGGTATATAAGTCTGGAAAATGAAACTTCGCCATAGCAAGGGTCAACGCAACTTCGTAAACACTTTGACGCGAAGCATGATTTAGAGTCAGTAACCCTATAGCACCGCCTTTTTGCTTAATATTTACCGTATCAAAAAGCTTGTCCATAACCGGCCCAAGCTCTTCGCCACGCTGTAGCGCCTGATACACGCTCACTGGAAGGGGTAAACTCGCACTTCGTGTTACCGACCAGTGACCTTCATGGTAAATCGCCACATAAGCAAAGGTTGCAGGGCCATCTTCAAATACATCCACACCACCTTCAATTGCCACGTACCATGCGTCTGTAAGGCCGCCCTGATGATGAGCTAGCATGGCCTTCACCCGATTAATAGCACCCAGGCGCGTTTCATCCTCGTTCATGGGCTGGTCGGGCACGCCGCTTGGCACAGCCATGCCTTGGGCGTCAAAATCGTGCTCTAGTGTGTCTGAAAGTGTGTTGAGCGCAGCGTTTATTTTTACCGGATTTAGCGAGCCTACAAAAATTGTGTCAGATACCATTTGCATTTGTCCTTTAAAATGTCCGGTCAAACAGCACCAACAGGGTTCTGCTTGATATCTTCTAACATTAAACGGTAATCGCGTACCGCTGGGAATTCGCTAATATTGCGATTTGGCAAGGTACTATCAGGGTTGTCGACAGCAAGTAAATGTTTGATACCGTACGTCTGTGCCGCTTTCAAAATAGGCAGCGAGTCATCGACAAATAAGGTGCGGCTATTATCAAACTGCACTCTCTTCTGTAGTCGCTCCCACAAAAGCTGAGACTCTTTGGTTACGCCAAATTCATGGGTAGAAATAAGGTTGTCGATATGCGCATCAAGTTGGGTATGCTCTATTTTAAGCGCTAGGCTGTTTGGATGCGCATTGGTTACTAACACTACCTGCCTACCTGAGTCATGAAGAGCATCGAGAAAGGGAATGGTATCGTCGCGAAGGGCTAACAAGTGCGCCAACTCTCGCTTCAGCGGCATAAACTCATTTTCTAAGTCCATTGCAAGAGTTTCAGCCCAGTAGTCTAAGCAGTACCACTGAATTTGCCCAAATACTGACTCATATCGCGCGCTCATTTCCTTTTGACTCTCGGCCTCAGAAATACCTTTTATCTGAGCTAACCGCTTAGGTAAATGGTGCAGCCAGAACTGGTTATCATAGTGAAGGTCCAGCAACGTACCGTCCATATCTAGCAGTACAGTTTCTATTTCATTCCAGGGCAGAAAGGGCAAGCGATTTTCCTTATAATGAAGTAAGCTAAGAAATTGTATACAAGTATGATAACAAAGTTGTAGCGAGAGACATGCCAAAAATTGATCCGAACAAACCGTTACCACACATTCATTCTCGTGAAATCGTTGCGCAAAGCAAACTCTTTAGGGTAGAACGCTTAGACCTTGAGTTTTCGAACGGCGCCACCCGTGAATTCGAGCGGATGGCGGGCGGAAACCGGGGTGCTGTAATGATAGTGCCTATGCTTGATGAAAACACCATGGTGTTAATTCGCGAATATGCTGCCGGCACACATTCGTATCAACTAGGTTTCCCAAAAGGTTTAATAGACCCTGGCGAAACTGCCATTGAAGCTGCTAATCGCGAACTACAGGAAGAGGCGGGCTTTGCGGCGAACGATCTTATAGAGCTTCATAAGGTCAGTATGGCGCCCACTTTCTTTAACGCCAATATGACTATTGTTTTGGCTCGCGACTTGTATCCAAAACAACTTGAAGGCGACGAGCCTGAGCCTCTTGAGGTGATTCACTGGCCTTTAGACGAAGCAGATGCTTTACTTGCACGAGAAGACTTTGTAGAAGCACGCTGTATAGCCGCGCTGTTTTTAGCTCAAAAGTGGTTTAAGGAACAATAAACAATGCCCGATGACGCCCATGCCGACCTACTAGAACTTGCGAAAGAAATTGCCATTGAAGCGGGTCAAGCCGTACTAGAGGTATACGATAAAGGTGAGTTTGACGCTTATCAAAAAGACGACGACTCTCCTGTTACCAGCGCAGATTATTTGGCAAACGATATCATCAACAAGCGCTTACAAGCCGCGACGCCTGATATCCCAATCCTCTCAGAGGAAAACAAACACGCAAGTTTAGAAGAGCGAAAGCATTGGCCTCGATACTGGTTAATCGATCCCATCGACGGAACCCAAGAATTCATTGCTAGAAGCGGGGATTTTGCGGTCAACATTGCCTTAATAGAGAACAATGAACCAACTATCGGCGTTATTTTCTGGCCTCCAGGGCAATCGTTATATTACGCCCAGAAGGGCAAAGGTGCGTTTAAGTCATCCCCTGATGGCGAACACCCAATAAGCGTACGCAAGCTGGACGACCCTAAAAATAGTGTGGTGATGATTGCAATAAGCCGTCGTCAGTCGAGAGAAAAAGTGCTCAGCAGAATGTGCGCCAAGCGCGTATACCAAACGCTTCCATTGGGAAGCTGTTCGCTGAAAGCCTGCTTTATTGCCGAAGGAAAAGCCGATGTATTCATGCGTATTGGTATCACAGGTGAGTGGGACACAGGCGACAAACTTACTATTCTGCTGCTGGATGCACATAGCGTACCACAAATGAAATCCACTTAAAAAAAACAACAACAGCAATCAACTGTTCTTCTACCTTTTTT
>JAXHTT010000100.1:0-14320 GCA_034190055.1 Pseudomonadota bacterium
CAGAAATAAAGATCCTCTATGGTCTAAAAAAATATTTTTATTTTGTCGAAAAAGGTTTGTTTTTTAATATCTTGCGTTTTATAAAACATGCAGCTGGCCGCAAATGAGTCAGTGTTGAAGGTATAAAATAATAACCTCTCGAAACACTTTTGTATTGTGTGAGTAACGCTAAAAGTGTTTTAGAGAAAATCCGGGAAACCACCATGAATACATCCTTGTCTTTATTGACCAAAAACGTACGCGGCGTACTAGCTGCATCTGCTGCGTTTTCAGTAATGGCTACATCACCTGTGTATGCGCAAGACGCAGAAGAGAGTGCTAAAGCTGAAGATTATGAACAAATCGCCGTCGTGGGTTCGCGCGCCGCGCCTCGCTCTGTAGCAGACTCTGCGGTTCCAATTGACATTATTTCTGACGAAGAGTTCAAGCAGCAGGGTGCCACAGACATGGTATCTATGATGCAAACTGTAGTTCCGTCTTTTAACGTAAACGACCAGCCAATCAACGATGCATCGACGCTAGTTCGCCCTGCTAACCTTCGCGGCATGGCATCGGACCACACGCTAGTGCTTGTGAATGGTAAGCGTCGTCACCGCTCTGCGGTCATCACTTTCTTAGGTGGCGGTCTTTCAGATGGTGCACAAGGCCCTGACATCTCTGTAATTCCAGCAGCGGCACTAAAGCAGGTGGAAGTACTGCGTGACGGTGCAGCGGCGCAATATGGTTCAGATGCTATTGCCGGTGTAATTAACTTCGTACTTAATGATGCGTCGGAAGGCGGTACATTTGAAGCCCGCTATGGCTCTTACTACGAAGGTGATGGCGACATGATTCAGCTGTCAGGTAACGTAGGTTTGCCACTTTCTGACAACGGATTTATTAATCTTTCAGCCGAATACCGTACAGCTGACGATACGTCTCGCAGTGTTCAACGTGCAGATGCAGCAGAGCTGGTAGCTGCGGGTAACACCTTTGTTGCTGACCCTGCACAAATTTGGGGTTCGCCTGAAATTAAGCATGACATCAAGCTTTTCGCAAACGCGGGACTTGAGCTTTCCGATACATCAGAAGCTTATATATTTGGTAACTTCGCCGAACGTGAAGTTGAAGGCGGTTTCTATTTCCGTAACCCGCATAACCGTGGTGGTGTAAACGACGGTGGTACAAATGAAGACGGTGAGCAGCTACTTCTTGTTGGTGACTTAACTGGTGATATGTCAGGTAATTGTCCAACAGATATCGTGGTTGGCGATAACGTACTCACGAATCAGCGCTATATTGACGAAGTAGCGAACAACCCAGATTGTTTCGCGTTTAACGAAATTCTTCCAGGTGGCTTCACACCTCGCTTTGGCGGTACGGTAACCGATATGTCTCTTGTCTTTGGTACTAAAGGCGAGTTAGACAACGATATTACGTACGACGTAAGTTTAAACCTTGGTCAAAACGAAGTTGATTTTGCTATTAGTAACACTATCAACCCGTCGCTTGGCCCAGAAACGCCAACGTCATTTAGCCCAGGCCGTTACACGCAGTCTGAGCAAACACTTGATATTGATTTTACAAAACCTTTCGATGTTGGTTTGTATGAGCCGCTATTCGTAGCGACTGGCTTCCAATACCGCAACGAAAGTTATGAGAGCGTTGCAGGTGATACTGCCTCTTATGAAATAGGTCCGCTGGCGACACAAGGCTTTGGCATTGGCTCAAATGGTTTCCCTGGCTTGGCGGCCAATAGCCAAGGTCGTGTGTCCCGCAACAACATCGCGCTTTACATTGATGCAGAAGCCTATATCACTGAAAACTTCATGCTAGCCGGTGCGCTACGTTACGAAGACTTCTCTGATTTTGGCGATACCACGAAAGGTAAAATTGCTTTCCGTTGGCAAGCGCTTGAGAACATTGCGTTCCGTGGTGCATTCTCAACTGGCTTTAAAGCACCTACGCTTGGTCAAAGTAACGTTCGTAACGTAACCACAGCGTTCGGTACAGGTGGTGAGCTTATTGACCGTGCAACGTTGCCTCCAACCGATCCGGTATCTCAGCTTAAAGGTGGCGAGCAGTTAACGCCTGAAGAGTCAGAAAGTATAACGTTTGGTGTGGTAGCCGATTTCGATAATGGCTTATTCATTACCGCTGACTACTACAACATTGAGCTAACTGACCGTATTAGTACGGCATCTGGTATCGAGTTAACTGACGAAGATATCGCCGCACTGCTTGCGCAAGGCATTAATGATGCGTCTAGCTTCCAAGAGATCAGTTTCTTTACGAATGACTTCGATACAACGACAGAAGGTGTAGACGTTGTAGCGAACTACGCAATGGAAATGATGGGCGGTGAAACTAAGTTCTCACTTGCTTACAACTGGACATCGACAGAAGTAGACCGCGCGTCAGAGAACATCTCTGACTTCCGTATTCGCATGCTAGAAGACAACCTTCCAGCAGTGCGCTACAGTGCAACAGCGAATCACACCAACGGTGACTGGCGCTTCCTTGCACGCTTGAACTATTACGGTAGCATCTTTGAAGATCACTTAGATTCTGCATTGCCTATTGATAAAGTAGGTTCAGAGTTTACTGTAGACTTAGAAGTGGCTTACAACTTCACTGAAGAGTTTACTGTAACGGTGGGCGCGAAAAACGCCTTTGATGAATACCCAGATGAGAATACACAGTATGCCGGTATCGCAGGTTCGTTGTATCCAACTACCTCACCAATCGGTATCAACGGTGGCTTCTATTATCTAAGAGGTGTTTACACGTTCTAATCGCTAGTCTTAGCGAAAGCAACTTTCACAATTGTTTCGACGTGGAGGGGAGCGTTAGCTCCCCTTTTGTCTTAAACATCGAAGAACATTTGCGTGAAAAGTTAGAAATAAACAGGCATTATTGATGCCATTGTAAGCAATTCGAAACACACAACTTTTATTATTATGGCAAGAAAGTCGACAGTAGCTGAAACCTTCTTAAAATATCGCGCTAAGCTAATGCGTGCGGTAGGTTCTATTGTTGGCGCCGACGACATTGAAGATATTGTGCAAGAAGCCTTCATAAAGAGCTACGAAGCAGAATTAAAACAAGAAATACAATACGAGCGGACATACATGCTCAGAACAGCGCGTAATTTAGCGCTAAACCATGTTGCAAAAGCAGAAAATAAAAACAAGCAGCAGCTGGATGACATGGATATTTTGCCTTACGAACTTGTCGGGCACAGTTTAGAAAAAAATGTAGAAAGTAAAGAGCGCTTTATTCATTTTTGCCGAGCGACAGACACCCTGTCTGCTGATGTAAAACGCGTATTTTTACTTAAAAAAGTATATGGCATGCGACAAAAAGAGATTGCAGAGCTTGTGGGGCTAAGCGAAAGCACCGTCGAAAAGCATGTCGCCAAAGGTTTAATGATGTGCTCTAGGTATTTAGCAGAGCTTTCAAATGACAGTGCATCTCCCCGTGCAACTGCTACCGCGACTCAGGACATAAGCAGTAGTTAACATGAATAATATTCGCCAGTTTTCAAGCAAAGAAGATATCCAAGAGCAAGCGTGCCTTTGGGTGAGCCGTCTCGATCGCGGTTTAAAAAGTGACGAAAAGGTAGAGTTAGACACATGGCTGGCAGAGAGCAATGCCCATCGCCAAGCTCTATTAGATGCCGCAAGCTTGTGGGATGATATGTCGGTGCTTAATGAATTAAGCGGCTTATTCCCACAACCGACAGCTCGCAATACGGCTAAAAAGCACAGCCTGCCAAAGGCAGCAGTATGGAGCATGGCTGCTACATTTTTAGTTATGGCAATTGCTGTTGGCGTTATTGTTCAGCGTACATGGTTAAATAGCGCGCCTGAATTTGCCGCGGTAAGCCAAAAAGTACAAACCGGCGTAGGTGAGCAAAAGAATGTCACGCTTGCCGATGGTTCACAGCTTCACTTGAACACTAACTCTACGGTAACCATAGACTTTACATCGACGGCACGAAACATTGTACTTTTGAAAGGCGAGGCTCACTTTGACGTTGCTCACGATAAAACGCGGCCCTTTTCTGTTACCGCAGGAAATAATACGGTTACCGCGGTGGGTACAGCGTTTAATATGCAGTATGTTGATGACAATGCATTCGAACTTGTTGTTACCGATGGCAAAGTGTTAGTTAAAGATCGCTTCAAAGCCTCATCATCCAATGAGTCTTTGTTTGGTAAGCGCCCTGTTACAGAAGAAGGCCTGCTGATGTTTGCAGGTGAGAAAGCCACTGTTTTAGGTAAAGTAGAAGCTCGTGAAAGTATGTCTCAAAATGAAATCGATGATGACCTAGCGTGGCAGCAGGGCATGATTGTTTTCAAAGGCGAGCCCCTTGAATCTGTCCTTCTTGAAATTGGGCGATACACGCCAGTTCGTTTTCATATTTCTGACGATAGTTTGCGTAAACGCAGAGTGGCGGGCTATTTCAAAGTGGGCGATATAGACGGTTTGTTATCGGCACTGGAGAGCAGCTTTAATATTACCTATGAGAAAGTCACAGAGACCAGCATTGAGCTCAAGCTGGCGAAAAGTTAAATATTTCGCAAAGTTAGATGTTATGGGGTATTCCTAGTTGGCATCAATTTATTTAATGTGACACTATAATTAAAATAATAAGTACATCGATTATATATCTTGCACCACAGCAATTTAGCGATAAGCAGGCAAACGAAAAAGGCAATAGAGAAGCTGCATGCCCTTGCGTGTTCGGCTGGTTGCGTTTCGCACAAAACAACGACGTTGTTTTCTCACTTTGCGCTTGCAGCGCCCTTACATATTGCCTCGAGTGTATGTTTATTCTTATTCATAACACCGTCGCTTTATGCGCAAGACCAGGGCGGTTCAACGTTAAAAAATTCTCAACCTTCTACAACTCTTCCGGCATCAGCGCCCGATGCTTTTAGTTTCTCTATTCCAGCACAGAACGCTAACGAAGCCTTAACTGAATTAGCTAAACAAGCGAACACTACGCTTTTATTTCCTTTTGATTTGGCGAAGAAAGTAACGACCAATGCGCTTAAAGGAACCTTTACCTTGAGTGAAGCATTGGTACAGCTACTTGAGGGCACTGAATTAGCGGTGGTCGCTGGTGAAAATGGGGCGTTGAGTATTCGTTCCCGTGCATCGCTGACAGCACGAAATAAACAGTCTGATAATAATGAACAGCAAGATGACGAGGGCGCAAATGGGCTTGAAAAAATTGCTATCCTTGGTTCTCGTAACGCGCCTCGAAGTGTCGTCGACTCGGCGGTTCCTCTTGATGTTATTGGAGCGGATAAACTAAGTTCGCAGGGCAATAGCGACGTCCTTTCCATGCTGAGTGTTATGGTGCCTTCACTTAACGTGAACGACCAACCCATCAATGACGCTAGCAGCTTGGTGAGGCCTGCTAATTTAAGAGGTATGTCGTCAGATCACACTTTGCTGTTATTGAATGGCAAGCGACGCCATCGCTCAGCGGTTATTACCTTTTTAGGTGGTGGTTTATCTGATGGTGCTCAAGGCCCCGATATATCGGTCATACCTGCCTATGCGTTAAAACAAGTGGAAGTACTGCGAGACGGAGCGTCTGCCCAGTATGGCTCAGATGCTATCGCTGGCGTGATCAATTTTGTGCTAAAAGATGACCGCGAGGGTGGAAGCGTTGCGCTTAAAGTCGGAGGATACAGCGAGGGCGATGGCGAACTGTTTCAAATACAGCTTAATAAAGGCTTTGCGTTAGGAGAATCGGGATTTTTTAACGCCACTGCGGAATACCGACAGCAAAACGGCACGTCGCGCTCGGTGCAGCGAGGCGATGCTCAAATGCTGATCGACCAAGGAAATAGCTTTATTGCTTCGCCATCTCAAATTTGGGGAGCACTTGATGTTAGCGAGGATGTTAAGCTCGCACTCAATGCTGGTGCTGATCTTTCGGCAACCTCCCATTTTTATAGCTTTGCAACCGCTGCGAGAAGAGAAATAAACGGAGGTTTTTATTTTCGAAATCCGCAAACTCGCGAAGGGGTATTTAGCCGAACGGAGCCGAATACCGGCGAAAGCCGCCTCATTGTTGCCGATTTAGATGGACTAAACAGCGGCATAGCATGCCCTTCAATCTCTTTATCAAATGACAATGTGCTAGAAGACCCCGACTACCAACTTATCGCAGATAACACGACAGCACTTGGAGCAAACTGCTTCGCCTTCAATGAGTGGTTCCCTGGTGGTTTTACTCCTCGGTTCGGTGGAACGATTACCGATGCATCTATTGCAATGGGCATAAAGCATGAATTGCCTAAGGGGTGGGCGATGGATATCAGTGCCACCTTGGGCTATAGCGATATTGAGTACACCATATCAAATACGGTCAATCCTTCGCTTGGACCGCAAAGCCCAACGACCTTTTCGCCAGGCGGGGTATCGCAAGTTGAGCGTACGCTTAACCTAGACTTTACGAAACTGATCCAGACCATTTTTGAGGACCCTGTGAGCATTGCTGCTGGGGTTGAATGGCGAAAAGAAACCTATTTCCAGAAAGCGGGAGATGAAGCCTCGTATATTGCTGGTCCTTTCGCTTTAGAGCCACCGGTAGGCTTAAGTGAAGGCTTTTCAATAGGCTCTAACGGTTTTCCCGGTTATCAGCCTCAGTCTGCTGGTCACTGGAGTCGCAGCAACTGGGCAGCGTATGCCGATGTGGAGTTTTATGCAACCGAAGCGTGGCAGTTTGGTCTAGCAACGAGGGTCGAGCATTTCAGTGATTTCGGAGCAACTTTCGACGGGAAGCTAAGTACCCGCTACACACTTGACGATATGTTTGCACTGCGAGGTTCTGTAAACACGGGCTTTAAAGCCCCGACGGTGGGGCAAAGCAACGTAATAAACGTGACCACTGCCTATGGTGTTAACGGTTTAGAAGACCAAGCAACCTTGCCTCCAACCGACCTTATTTCGCAGCAGCTTGGCGCCACGCCGCTGAAGCCTGAAGAGTCCGTAAACTTTAGCTTTGGTGTGGTTATGCAAGCAAGTGAGAATTTCTTTGCTACGCTAGACTATTTTAATATTCGTCTTTCAGATCGCATCAGTACTACATCGGCCATTCCTTTAACCGATAGCGACGTTAATGCGCTTATTGCGCAAGGACGCCCTGATGCGGCTCGATATAATTCAGCTAAGTATTTTACCAACGATTTTGATACTAAAACCCAAGGTATCGACTTAGTTGTTAACTACAATTTTTTGTTAAGTGACTGGTCAAACTCTGTGTTAGTTGCCTATAACTGGACAGACACGCAAGTTGAACGTGTATCTCTGTATCCGGTGCTAAGCGACGGGGGAATAACGCTTTTGCCCAACTTAACAGAAGCTCGAATACGTATGCTAGAAGATAATCTTCCGGCTCATAGAGGGAGCATTACGTTAGAGCAGTCAAGAGGTGAGTGGGCCTTCACTTGGCGTATAAACTACTATGGTAAATTTTATGAGGACCATCTTGACGCTTCGGCAGGCTTAGATATCTACGGCAGTGCACTAACCACTTTTGACGCTCAACTCGCTTGGAAAGTGTTGCCTGATACTCAACTTACTTTTGGTGCACAAAACCTATTTGATGCATTGCCGGATGAAAATCCGTTTAAAGGTGAGGTTGGAGCGCTTTATCCACCCACATCTCCGGGCGGCATTAATGGTGCGTTTTACTATGCTGGTGTGGAGTATCGCTTTAAGTAGCTAATAGTTCTGACGAAGCTGATTTGCAGTAAGGTGAGGGCGTTAAAATGAAACATCTAAGATGGATAAAGTTTCGAGTTAATAGATAGGGTAAGCTTGTCTGGAGTAACGTTGCGCTAGTTAGCCTACGTCTTTAAAAAGCGACTCATCAATGATGGTTTGATCGATAATCTGTTGCGCCATGCTGATGCACTTACCGCACTGTGAGCCTAGTTCTAAATGTTGACGTAACTCACGCACATTTCCCACGCCGTTTTCTTGAACCGCCGCGCGAATGCTTTTATCCGTTACCCCATAGCACATGCAAACAAACATTAAACATACTCCAAATGAATCTGTAAATGATAATAATTGTTATTCTTTGTTTTGGCAAGTAGATAATGGCAAATTTAATCAACCAGAATGGGTAATGATTAGACAGTTTTGTTTAATGGTAACGTGTTAATGGTAGGAGCAGTAAAAAAACTCATTGTTTAGTATTGTTATTTCTCTATTCGTACCTATTTTCTGAGTAGGAAATTTCTCATCAAAGTGATTGCGCAATGTAATCGCTTCTATTATTACAATCCAAATATAAATGGAGAGACTCATGAGTGTATTAGTTGGCCGTCCGGCACCTGATTTTACTGCAGCTGCGGTACTTGGTAGCGGTGAAATCGTAGATTCTTTCACACTAAGTGAAGCTATTAAGGGCAAAAAAGCGGTTGTATTCTTCTATCCACTAGATTTTACCTTTGTATGCCCGTCAGAGCTTATCGCTTTTGACAAGCGTTTCGACGAGTTTAAAAAGCGCGGTGTTGAAGTAATTGGTGTTTCAATCGACTCTCAATTTTCACACAATGCCTGGAGAAATACCCCGGTAAACCAAGGTGGTATCGGTCCAGTTAAATACACTCTTGTTGCTGACGTGAAACACGACATCTGCCAAGCATACGATGTTGAGCACCCGGAAGATGGTGTAGCTTTCCGTGGTTCATTCCTAATCGACGAAGAAGGTATGGTACGCCACCAGGTAGTAAACGACCTTCCACTTGGCCGTAACGTTGACGAAATGCTTCGCATGGTTGATGCACTAGCGTTCCACGAAGAGCATGGCGAAGTTTGCCCAGCAGGTTGGACTGAAGGTAAATCTGGTATGGACGCATCACCTGAAGGTGTAGCTAAATACCTATCTGAAGAAGCAGATAAGCTATAAGCAAACCTGTTAAAAGATAATAGAAAAACAGCGCCTTTTGGCGCTGTTTTTGTTTATGGCGTTTAACGAAAAAACTATTCTTGATTTTCTACTGGCCAGCCACCTAACGCCTTATAGCGATTTACCATATAGCAAAATAGTTCGGTGGTTTTTTGTGCATCGTAAAGGGCGCTATGTGCTTCATTTTGGTCAAACGATATACCCGCCGCTCGACATGCTTTTACCAGTACAGTTTGACCAAGAGCAAGGCCCGCTAGGCTGGTAGTATCAAAAGAAACAAATGGATGAAACGGCGTGCGCTTTATGTTGCAACGCTCTATCGCAGCATTAACAAAGCTTTGATCGAACGTTGCGTTATGAGCAACGATAACAGAACGCTGACACTCTGCATTTTTCTGCGCTTTGCGAATACCTTTACATAAATCCTTCATGGCTTCGCTTTCCTCAATAGCTCCTCGTAATGCGCAATTCGGATCGATGCCATTAAACTCTAATGCCGCAGGCTCAAGGTTAGCACCCTCGAACGGATCTATGTGGTAGTGAAAGGTTTGATCAGGATGCAGTATTCCGTTTTCATCCATTTTCACAGTAACCGCAGCTAACTCTAATAAGGCGTCAGTGCCTGCATTAAATCCGGCCGTTTCAACATCGATAACAACGGGAAAATAACCTCGAAAGCGTTGGCAAAGAAGGGGCGGATTGGAAGACATAAACACTCTTGTAAGACTAAATTGCAGAAACTGGTTGGCCGCTTGTATGCGCACCTACCTGCGAAACTTATAGAAAACAGAATTATCGCAAGGATATCTTCGAGTTGCCAGTTTCAATTTAAAAACCGCGTAGGATGGAAGTGATAATAGTACGAAACGGTGATGGTATTAAGCGCTAAACTTTTCTACACTTTGGACGATAATTATATTGATCATGAATTTTTTAAAAACTCAGTTTGCGGCTCAGGAAGATTGAGTACAATTCATGGCGCTTGATAAGTGGTGGGCGTATCAAAGGCCTACATCAATGTTAGTGTGACTTTCGTTATGGTGTCGAAATGGTGTTGAAATTAAAATATATCGCTTTATTGGGGATGGTGGGGTCATTGTCATCCCATGCTGCCATGCGGCAATATTCTGCAACCATAGAAAGCTCCAACTGGCGTATTGATACTGACACGCGCCTGCAATGCACACTTAATCACGAATTGCCTGGTTACGGCGAAGCCATGTTCACAAGTTCAGCTTCGAAGCAGCTGAACATGGAATTTGAATTGGACATGTATTTGTTGCCAAGCAAGTTTGGTGTATCTGCGGTTTACTCTGTCCCACCGAAATGGATGCCCGGTGTAGCGCCAAAGACCATTGCGGATATGACTATTCGCAAGCAGTACAATGGCGACCTGCCACAAGATGCAGCATGGACCATGCTATCTGAATTAGAAAAAGGCTTTTGGCCCACGATTTACTATCAAGACTGGTATAACAAATATGACCAGGTGAGCGTGGCATTAAACGCAAGCAACTTCTCAGGCGTGTATCGCGACTTTGTTAAGTGCGTGTCGAACCTGCTTCCTTATAGTTTTGATGACATTGCTTACACCGTATTGTCTTATCAGAATAACAGCACCGAACTTACTAAGTATTCACAAAAGCGTTTAACTATGATTGGCGAATATTTAAAAGAAGACAGCGATTTGGAGCTTGTGCTGCTCGATGGATACACGGACAGTTACGGTGGCCGTTACAACAATGAACAATTGTCTATTCGACGGGCCAACGAAGTAAAAAGTTACTTGACTACGCTAGGTGTACCTGAAGATAGGATCCAGCTGACTGGGCACGGTGAAAAACGTCATATCGCGCCTAACGATACGCGAGAAAGCCGTGCGCAAAACAGACGCGTAGTGGTGCGATTATCTAAGTCTTAGGCCCTTGCTCAAGCGCCTCAAACCCGATGATGTTACGTTAGTTTGGTTGTCTCGCCAGGTTAATACAGGCTTTAAGTGGTCGGTGAATACGCCATCAGCCTTCACGACCTTGTGTAATGCGTCTAAAGTTTGTTCTCCAGTCATGCTCGTCGGAAGGGCATCCTGACGATAAGTGTAGGGATGAATGGTTAGCCTGTTATCGTGGGCGTACTTAACCCAGCTAGCTGCCTTTACTTCCCCTTTAGCCATCGCCTCATTATCCATTAAATGGCCTAACCAAGGGCCTACTCCGTTCGCGTACGTCGCAACTTGCTTCATGCCCTCTTGCGTACGCAGCCAATCGTAGTCGGTGTCGCTTTCACCCCAATCGTTCTCGCCAATCAGCATAACTACTTTGCCTTTATAACCAAGGGTTTCACGAATGCGTTTGATCTCGTTGAAGTCAAAGCACTGCAGGTAGCTATTGCCGTTTTCTCCCGCAAACCCGTAGTTTTTTAATGTGTCGATAACTAGCTTACTGGCATCAATACCTTCAGCAATGTGAAAAGCAGGGGACTTTACTTCTGGGTATACGCCTACAGATGTGCCGAATTGGCGATTAAGTTCGCTGATTAGTTCAAAGTGTTCACTTAACGTGGCCACTTTAAAATTAGCCTGGGTGCCGCGGTACCTACTTTTAAATACTTGCTTCCCGTCACTGTTAGCACGCTCATGTACCCGCAATGCTCGAAGCTCTTCGAGAGTGAAGTCACGGGCGTAATAGCGTCCGTCCTTTCGGTGACGTGCTGGAAAAATATCTTCTACATTAGTGACTGTCTCTAAGTGAATGTCGTGCAATACAACGGGGATGTCATCTTTGGTTATAACAACATCCTGCTCTATAAAGTCAGGACGCAGCGAGAACGCTAGCGTGGCTGCTTCAAGGGTGTGTTCCGGTAAATAGCCAGAAGCACCGCGATGGGCGATAACGGTAAAATGCAGTTTTTCACTAGTGGTATGTTCTGCTTCAGCTTGCGAGGTTTTACTATTCGTAGCATCAGCTGCAAGCGTACTCTCTGAGGCAAGGGCACCTGTAAATAGCACTACCAAAGCAAATAGTAACGATGTTAATCTAGTTGTGTATCTATTGCGCAACCTAGCATTGCCCTTTAATCTCAGCTTAAGCTGGTTCGACGAACCCGCTGCAGCCTTGCTTACCCGGTTTAAAGAAAATAATAAGCGGTTACCTAGCATGTGACTGCCACTCCATGTGTTTACTTTTATCGCCATCTTATTTACGCCTTACATTTCACAGAAAGCTTATGTTACGAGCGCTTAGAAGATATTGGCGACGCCGTGCTGCTATAGTGAAATAGACTTATTTTGAATAAGTTCTATGGCATACCCATCTGGATCGCGTACAAAAGCGATGACGGTAGAGCCACCTTTTACGGGGCCGGGTTTACGGTACACCTCAGCGCCATTTGCTTCTAAGTTTTCACAAAACTGATAGATGTCGTCTACTTCAATGGCGATGTGGCCGTACGCGTTACCCTTATCATAGGTGTTGTCACCCCAATTATAGGTAAGCTCTAACACAGTGCTATCGTCTCTTCTCCGTATCCTACAAAAGCGAGGGTGTACTCATACTCTTTGTTTTCTGATTGTCGGAGAAGGCGCATGCCCATCAATGAGGTGTAGAAGTGAAGTGACGCCTCTAAGTTTTCAACTCGAAGCATGGTGTGAAGCATTCGCATAACTATTTCCTATTTGAACCATCAGAATTACCCGATGGTACACTGCATTGTAAGTGCGCGTTTGCAGTTGCCACATGTATCCGAACTCTAGCTACACAGAACTCCATCCAGACAAAGCCCCGCAGAGTACTTTTGTTGGTAAACGAATGTTGGTAAACGCAAACGACACGCTATGATAATGGGGAAGTGTTAACGCTTTAAGACAGTTTTACAATTCCACTTAAACGTATTAAAAACCCCACATGCCGATATTATCAATTTTAAGCCGACGAGGCTGGCTTAACAGGTAGACCACCATTTCGCCTAAGTCTTCGTTTTGAATCAGACCCTTGTCTATCTTCTCAGATCCTGTTTTTTGTGACTGAATTAGCGCAGGGTTGAGTGAATGAACGTGAATGCCATAAGGTCGCACTTCCTCTTGAAGAGCTTTCCCAAGCCCCACCAATGCGAATTTCGACGCGCAGTAAACGCCC
Source organism: Pseudomonadota bacterium (assembly GCA_034190055.1). GTDB lineage: Bacteria > Pseudomonadota > Gammaproteobacteria > Enterobacterales > Alteromonadaceae > Alteromonas. Next base: position 13,054 of record JAXHTT010000100.1, read on the forward strand.
GCATTGGCATATCCATTTAGTGCCGCCTGAGAGGCAATATTGATAATGTAACCTTCTCGATTTTCAATCATATGGGGCACTACTTGCTTACACATAAGGAAGGAACCTTTTACATTGGTATCCATCACTTCGTCCCAATCGTCTTCACTGGTTTCCCAGATGAGCGTTTCTTTACCAAAACCACTGTTATTGATAAGAACGTGAAGTTCGCCAAATGTATTTTTAACTTCTTTTACGAAACTTGCGACTTCATCACTTTTAGATACATCACATTTTGCCCCAATGACTTTACCGGGGAATAGCGCATCTAACTGTTTAACTGTCTTGGTTATCGTTTCCTCAGTGCGTCCGCAAATAGCTACTTTCATTCCTGCTTCTAATAGAAAGTGAGTTATAGTTTTACCCAGCCCCTTGCCGCCACCTGTCACAATGGCGGTTTTACCCGATAACAAATACATATCTGTCATAATTTAAACCTAGCGAAAAAAGAATAAGATTAACTTAGCTGGTATTGGCGTTATACAAACATACGTATTCATTGTGGGCCCAAATGATAAGGTCGCATTGCAATGCTTAAAAAATAATCCCGAAATAGTTGGACATGGCGACCAATTACCTGTACTGTCTCGCTCGCTCTAGATATGTTTTATGCTTTACCTAATACTGCGCTGTACCTTTCTTTATACCTTCAAATTGAAGTGCTAGATAGATATACAACTGCTTTACTAGCTTAGTTATGTCTATTGCTATTCGGTGGCTTCCACCATTACATCAATTTTTTAAAAGGTTATTATTATGTCTAATTCTGTAAACGGTACAGTTAAGTGGTTTAACGAAGAAAAAGGTTTCGGTTTCATTACTCCTGAAGCTGGTGGCAAAGACGTATTCGTACACTTCCGTTCAATCACTTCTGACGGCTTCAAGACTCTTGCTGAAGGTCAAGCGGTTAGCTTTGAAGTTGAACAAGGCCAAAAAGGCCCACAAGCTGCTAACGTAACAGTTCTTTAAGACCTGTAAGCCAGCTTAGGGTTATTTCTCTTATCTGAAGTAACCCGCAAAGATGGGCTCTTTTCCACGAAAAATGTGAAAGAGCCTAATTTTCGTTTTTAGATTTCTTTACCCAACCTGCGAGGAATTCAAAACAAACAATATCAATAAAGAAGTATTTAATATGCAATTTCAAAACTCTATCTCTACCATTAACAGCCTTATTCCAGGTTCGTTAATTTCAAATATCTCTATAAATAAAACTGCTGTTGCCTTTAAA
>JAXHTT010000101.1:0-14270 GCA_034190055.1 Pseudomonadota bacterium
CAGAAATGTTGTGTTGGTAATGACTACCAACGCAGGTGTGCAGGAAACGGTGCGTAAGTCTATTGGCTTTAAACAGCAAGATCACAGCCACGATGCAATGTCTGAAATAAACAAGGTGTTTACTCCTGAGTTTAGAAACCGTCTCGATGGTATTATTTGGTTTAATCACCTTGATCCAGAGATCATTCTACAAGTGGTTGATAAATTCATTATCGAGCTTCAGGCACAGCTTGACGTTAAAGGTGTGTCGCTAGAGGTAACCAGTGCTGCACGTGCTTACATGGCCGAGAAGGGCTATGACAAAGCGATGGGCGCGCGTCCTATGGCTAGGGTTATTAAAGATGACCTTAAGAAAGAGCTGGCGAATGAATTATTATTCGGTGAGCTATCTAAAGGCGGAAATGTGAAAGTAGATTGTGTTGATGACAAGCTTACCTTTGAATACTCAGGCGTTGATGCTAAGTCTGAAGAAGTAGAGCCAAGCTAGAACAATACATTGATACTGAGCAGTGACCGATCGTAGCGTTAGGCGATACAATTGACGTTGTTTATCTTAGCGCTACAGTTTCTTTTAGATGCTGTAACCACTAGATACGAAAAAGCCCGATATTAATCGGGCTTTTTTTATGCGTTACCGCTTAAATGGCTCATTATCTTGCGCGATAAATGATACGACCTTTGGTCAAATCATAAGGAGTCATCTCGACGGTGACCTTATCGCCAGTAAGAATACGGATATAGTTCTTACGCATTTTACCAGAGATGTGCGCAGTCACTACGTGACCGTTTTCTAGTTCAACGCGGAACATAGTGTTAGGTAGTGTGTCCAACACAGTACCTTCCATTTCAATACAATCTTCTTTTGCCATGTAAAGCAGTTACCTCAGTAATTCAAAATTTTTGCCGCGCAGACCTTACCCAATCTTGGGTTCGGTGTAAAGCAATTAAGTATCTATTTTACTACTTTTGCTAAATAGATGCCATTCATTGTCACTAAACTGCTCAAATGGCAAAAATTTATGTTTATAAGACATTTTTTTACAGCCATCTACGTAATACCCAAGATAGACGTATTGATAGCCCAAATGCTTTGCTTGCTCAATCTGCATCAATATCATCCAGGTTCCTAGAGACGCTGAACTATAGTCGGGGTCAAAGAATGTGTAAAGTGCAGAAAGTGCACTCATGTGCTCGTTGGCATCAACGATATCAGTTACGCCTACTGCAATGAGCTTATCGCCATCGTAGGCCTCTAAATAATGGGTTGTCATCCACTCAGACAATACGAAATTATCAAACTGTGTTTTAGATGGCGGAAACATGCTGCCGTCTGCGTGGCGCTCTGTAATATAGCGCTCATATAGAGGGTAATAAGTTGATTTGGTTTTATCAACGAGCTGGACGCTAAAACCCTTATTGCTTTTGAGTAGCCGTTTCTGACTACGAGAAGGCGTAAAGTCGTTGACCGGTATTCGCACTGATTTACACGCTTGGCAGGCAGGGCAGTGAGGGCGGTAAATTTGCTCGCCGCTTCGACGAAATCCTGCTTGTATCAGCTGTGAATATCGCCACGCCTGAAAATCATTGTTTTCGGCGTATACTAATAATTGCTCTTGCTCATCAGGCAGGTAGCTACATGAAAATGATTGCGTTATACCAAACTTCACGGTGTTATCACTCTTGGCTTCCAACGATCAAGGTAGTCTTTAGACAGCCTACCGTCTTCCGTTAAAGTGTGGTTGTTATTTTCGAGTTTTTCAATAAAGTTTTTGCGTGACAACACGTTAGCGCCTAGCGATGACAAGTGATCAGTAGGAAGCTGGCAGTCGATAAACGCCATATTTTGCGATTTCATATGTTCGACCAAGGCTAACATAGCAAGCTTAGAAGTGTTACTTTCTAAGTGAAACATAGATTCGCCGCAATAAACTTTGCCTATTCCCACACCATACAGCCCGCCAACCAGCGTATCTCCGCTCCATACTTCTACAGAGTGCGCCAAACCCAAACCATTAAGCTGCCGATACGCGCCAATCATATCTTCAGTTATCCAGGTTTCGCTGTTCAATTCACCCGTGTTAGGATTCTTACGGGGTGTTGATGAGCAGGCCTCTATCACACGGTCAAACGCATGATTTAAGGTTACCCTATATTTTTTCTTACGAGCGAGTTTCTTAAGACTTTTCGATGCAACAAAGTTGTCGAGTTCGATAATAGCTCTTGGGTCAGGAGACCACCACAACAAAGGTTCGTCATCACTAAACCAAGGAAATATACCTTGCGAATAAGCTGAAAATAGACGGGCTGGACTGAGGTCGCCACCAAATGCTAACAAGCCGTTAGGATCTTCCAATGCGGTGTCTACAGCAGGGAAGGGAGCGCCTTCTTCTATATAGTGTAACGCTATCATAATTTAGCCAGAAAAAAGCCCCACAGAAGTGCAGGGCTTAGGGGAGCTTATTAACCTTGCTCAGGCATAGTACCGTCTAGGTACTTTTCGGCGTCAAGCGCAGCCATACAGCCGGTTCCGGCTGACGTAATAGCTTGGCGATAAATATGGTCGCTCACGTCACCCGCAGCAAATACACCTTCGACACTAGTTTGTGTCGCGTTGCCATTAGTGCCACTATTCACCACGATATAGCCGTCTTTCATCTCTAGCTGGCCTTCGAAGATATCAGTATTGGGCTTGTGACCGATAGCAACGAAAAGACCCATTACATCAATCTCTTCTGTTGCATCACTGTTAGTGTCTTTTATGCGAACCTTAGTTACGCCCATTTCATCACCCAGCACTTCATCAAGCGTACGGTTTAGATGGAGTACCACGTTGCCGTTTTCAGCTTTATCGCGAAGACGTTTCTCTAGAATTTTTTCGCTTCTAAAGCTGTCTCTTCTGTGAATAACGTGTACCTCTGACGCAATGTTTGAAAGGTAAAGTGCTTCTTCAACAGCCGTGTTACCACCTCCGATAACCGCTACTTTTTGGTTGCGGTAGAAGAAACCATCACAGGTTGCACAGGCAGATACACCTTTACCCATAAACGCTTGTTCTGACTCAAGGCCTAAATATTTTGCGGAAGCACCTGTTGCAATGATTAGTGCGTCACAGGTATAGGTACCGCTGTCACCATAAAGGGTAAACGGGCGCTTAGAAAAGTCAGTTTTGTTGATATGGTCGAAAATAATTTCGGTATCGAATTTTTCAGCATGCTTTTGCATACGAACCATTAGGTCAGGACCAGTAAGCCCTTCAGGATCGCCCGGCCAGTTTTCAACTTCTGTGGTGGTAGTAAGCTGTCCGCCTTGTTGAATACCAGTTAACAATACAGGTTCAAGGTTTGCCCGTGCAGCGTAAACCGCTGCAGAATAACCCGCGGGGCCTGAACCCAAGATAAGTAGACGGACGTGTCTGCTTTCTGCCATTTTCCTCTCCAAATTATTCACCCATCACGGGCTACTTATAAAATTCTCTTAGAAAGCTAGGTAGGGGCAAAAATTTGTAAATCAAGCACAATACCCAGTTTGTTTTATTATAGTAATCTGCCAACGCAATTTCTGCAGGTTTCATTCAGTTGCTTGATAAAAGACACAACAAATATATACAGCGCGATGCTCAGGCTAAAGCGCTATATGATGCCTTCATGCGCAAAAAATGTCACTTAAAGATGAGGCCAATTTATACCTTTTAATTTTTAAGGTCTCTTTAACTTTGTAGTACCTCTTAAGGCTATTCACTGAGCAAGGTGCCAAATGCATCTAAACACTAAGCACGAACGTAAAGAAATAGTAGCCGGTTAGTTTAAGCGCTATGCTCTATACCGAACTAAACTTAATTAACCAGAACGTTACCTTGTTTGATAGAATATTCGAGGTCATTTGCGGCTAGCGTCCTGAACGCTTTGTATAAAACGTACGAAAGAAAACTCGTAAAAATGACGCAAGTGAATTGTAATAGATAAAAAGCGGTTTACAATTTAACTATACCACCCTGAGAACGAAGAGGTTAACCATGTCTCAATCAGTAATGACAATGTTGAAAAACGGTCAGCAGTACATGAAGACATGGCCTGTGAGAAAAGAGCTCTACGCTTTCTTCCCAGAATGCAGGGTTGTTGCCGCCACCAAGTTTGGCATTAAAACTATGCCGCCGCTTGCTATGGTGTCGTGTGCACTCTTGTATCAAAACTTAGGCACAGATTACCTTCCACAAACCATAACAATAGGGGCTTTCTTTCTAAGCTTACCCTTGCAGGGCTTGCTATGGTTAGGGCATCGCTCAGATCAATATCTTCCACCACAGCTGAAAAGCTGGTATCAGGAAATTCATTCTAAATTGCGCACTCAAGGAGTTAATATCAGTAATGCTAAGTCTAAGCCTAAGTACAAAGAGCTAGCTCAACTGCTTAAAACTGCTTTTAATGACTTAGACAACGCGTTCACTAAGCATTGGTTTAATTAGATTTAGACACCTAAACCAAAACGGATGTAGCCTGTATAAGTCCTGTTTGCGGTTACCTTTGAAATGGAAAACGCTTAGGCGGCTCGCAGCAAACTCTGGCACTTTCGACATCTATACTGTGCACCTTTTAAAATATTATTATGTCTTCGCGTGGATAGTGCATAGTTGTCGCAGTCGCAAACGTATTGAAAGGTTTTAGTTACACGTTTCACATCGAACTGGTGTGTAGCGGCAGATGTACGGTTATAAACTCTTTGCATAACCGATTGCCATTCTTTGCCATGAGGTTGAACCTTTCCAAATAACGCCCACACCAATAAGTGACTTACTTCGTGAGGAATCACATCTTTTAAGAAGGCATCGACATTTTCTTTGAAAAGAATAGGGTGAAAGTTCAGGCGGTTTTGCTGTAAAAACGCCGTTCCAGCATTCCTACCTGAACGTCTAAACGTAATGGTCGGGCGTTCAAACGTTCGGTTAAAGTAACGCTCTGCTTGTTCAAAACAATAAAAAACAGCGTCGGTGATAACGCGACGCTGTTCATTACTTAAATCATTTGAAGCGATGTTCCTGCCTCACTCTGTGTCTTTACATAGTTAACTGTATTTAATGTTAACTACTCGACATCACAAGGTAAACAAAGCACGTAGGTACCCTTAGGGTCGTTAAGCTTATTCACTAAACTAAACTCTTTAAGTACTCGCTTGAACTCGTTGACTAGTGACGAGTCGGCGTTAGCAAACTGCCACTTTCCTACAAACGTCATGGCTTGACCGAAAAATTCTTTCCAGAAAATTTCCTGTGCGGTTAACGTGCGCTGTACATAGAAAGTGTCATAGTTCTCAAGTTCTGCAATCTCTGCGGCGGCAGCGACAGCGTCATCAAGTGTTCCTAACTGGTCAACTAAACCTAGTTCAATTGCATCTTCACCAATCCATACGCGACCTTGTGCAACGCTATCCACTTCCTCAACTGACATACCACGAGCGTTAGACACTAGCGATAAAAAGTTGCCGTATGTGTTTTCAACGTTACGCTGAAGAATTTGACCAAACTCTGGTGCAAGAGGGCGTACAGTAGAGAAACCAGCAAGTTCTGTTGAGCCCACACCATCACTGTGAATGCCTAAATAGTCGAGTGAATTTTCGTATGTCATGAACATACCGAACACGCCGATAGAGCCTGTAATAGTACTTGGGCTTGCAATTATTTTGTCAGTACTTGCCGCTATCCAATAACCACCAGATGCTGCGTAAGTGCTCATAGAAGCGATAACTGGCTTACCGGCTTGCTGAAGCTGTAGCACTTCCTGGCGAATGATTTCAGAGGCAAACGCACTGCCACCGGGCGAGTCTATTTGAAGTACAACAGCTTTCACGTTGTCATCTAAGCGCGCTTTTCTCAATAGGCGAGCGGTACTGTCTCCGCCTATCGAGCCTGCTTTTTGATTACCGTCTAAAATAGTTCCTTTAGCAACAACAATAGCCACTTTATCCATGTCTGACTTAATAACAGGCATAGGTGGATTAACAACTTTAAGATACGATTTAAATGTAGTGAGGTTCACGCCATGTTTGTTATCACCTTCGCCCACTAACTCGGTTAATTCTAATCTCACTTCCTCTCGAGTTTTCAGCGCATCAACCCAGTTGTTTTCTAGGGCATACCGAGCAAAGTCACCACCTGCCGCTTCAAACTTTGCCAAAAGGCCTTGAAGAGTTTCATCGAAATTTGCTTCATCGATACCGCGAGCGGTTGCAACGTCTGCTTTATATTGTGCCCAATAGCCGTCTAACCATTGCTTTTCAGCTTCTTTAGCTTCTTCAGACATATCATTTCGCATAATAGGCTCAACAGCAGACTTATACGTTCCTACACGAAAGATATGGGTTGTTACTTTCAGTTTTTCTAGCATGTCTTTAAAGTACATGCCGTAGCGCCCGTAACCTTCAAACATTAATCCGCCCATTGGGTTTAAATAGATGTTGTCTGCGTGAGCTGCTAAATAGTATTGGTCTTGCGAGAAGTAATCGCCGATGGCGTAAACGGGTTTTCCTGATTCCTTAAATGCGTCGATAGCGTTAGCAACACTGCGCAGTTTATCTAAACCGCCACCTGTTAGCCCGTGAAGGTCAAGCACTAGGGCTTTTATACGTCGGTCTTTCTCGGCATTCTCCAAGACTTTTACAACATCGCGAACAAGCACTTCTGGGTTTTCAGGCTCACTGCCAAGAGATTCCTGCAAAAACTGTTCAAACGGGTCAATACTTTCCTTTTCAATGACTAGCTTACCGTTAAGCGTAAGAAACAGTGCGCTATCTTTATTCACTGACAACGGCTCATCGTCCTGACCGGCAATGGCGATAATCAATCCAACAAAAATAACAATGAATATTAAATTAAAGAAAAGTTTGCGGGTGAAGTTAAGCACCGTCCACAAGCCAATAAACAAGGATTTTGTCCAATTTCCTTTGGCTGCCATTTTTATCACTACCTTTTATGAATTAACTAATCAGAGCAAGACGAAACAGGTGTATCAAGCCCAATGTGCTGCATTCTATTATGTTACCTAAATCGAGTAAGATCGCTAACTTAATTGTAATTTTTTGTAAGTGCTTGTGCCTTTTGTATCGCCAGTGCACAAAATCACAGTGCAGATGGCGCTGCTTTGCGCATGTTATCGTTTTGCCTCATCCTGGGCCAGCCACTTGCTAATTAGCTTGGCTATGCGCTGATGATCTTCTTCACTCATCAGCATGAGTAGTTTGCCGCTGCGCGCTTTATAGTTTGCCCTCTCTTGGCCTTTTCGCATAATCCGAGAGAAAGAAGATGACTTATTTTTGTTAGGTGAAATTTTTTTCATATAGTGCCGTTCTTATTTTCTAAGCACACCGATTGGATAAAACAATGACACACCTCTATCAACAATTTGTTGCACGTCTACAGCTAGCTGACGGAATCCCATTACTTTTACTACGTATATATTTAGCTCCAGTGATGATACAGGCTGGCTGGAACAAAGCATCTAGTTTCGACAGTATAGTCGACTGGTTCGGGAACGATGATTACGGGCTTGGATTACCCATGCCTTTAGTGATGGCATTCCTTGCTACCGCCGCCGAGTTAGTAGGGGGCATTTTGTTGTTGTTTGGCGCGTTAACCCGTTTGGTGAGTATACCGCTTATGATAACAATGATCGTTGCCATGGTAAGCGTACATGCTGAAAATGGCTGGCTAGCCATAGCTGACGCTTCATCATGGTTAGCTGATGGCACTATTTTATTGAATGAGAGCATTATGGCAGCGCCAGATAAACTGTCGGCCGCTAAGTCGCTGCTACAAGAGCACGGCCACTATGACTGGCTAAGCTCAAGCGGTAATTTTGTCGTACTCAATAACGGCATTGAGTTCGCGGCTACGTATTTCGCCATGTTGTTCGTTTTATTTATTTACGGCGGCGGGCGCTTTTTCAGCGTGGACTACTATTTTAGTAAAATGTTTAGTCGCAAAAAGAACTAATTTTACGATTACCCACTCTCGGGATATTCACGTCAAAAGGCCGGAATTTTCTGGTCTTTTTCATTTATCAGCCGTAGGATCTACCACATAGTACGGGTATGCTTTTTAACTTAGCCATACCATTTTAGTTACGCGCTATCATATGGACCAACAACCATATGAACCAACAACCATATGAGTTAAAAGTAGGGACGTAAATGGACGCATTAACATTATTACTCAATAGAAGTTCTCAGCCTCGATTAGAAGCACCTGCGCCTAGTGGCGATGCTCTGGAGAATATCATGCAGGCAGCCCTTCGAGCACCAGATCACGCTTGCCTTACACCGTGGCGTTTTATTGTATGTACTGGGAAAGGACTCGATAAACTTGGTGCACTTTATGAACAGTCCGCTATTGAAAATGAAAAGTCGCAGAAGGAAATCGAGCGTGCCGTTCAGCTACCTCACCGTGCTCCTATGATTATCGTTGCTATTGCCAAGCACACTGAGCACGAAAAAGTACCGCGCGTTGAACAAATTGCCTCTGCTAGCTGTGGTGTGATGGCTATGCAGATGGCAGCGGTGGCGCAAGGTTTCAACGGAATGTGGCGCACTGGCAACTATGCACATTGCGAAACAGTAAGAAACGGTTTAGGTTTAAGTAAAGACGATGAACTCGTCGGTTTTTTATATTTGGGCACGCCAGCATTTGAACCTGCGCCTAAGCCGCAGAGAAATAGTGATGACTACTTCGAATTTTGGCAGTAGGTGTTGGCTTTCTCGCTAAGTCATGCCGAAATCTGACCTATATAACGAGTTGTTTCAAATAGAGGTCTGTTGCTATCAATAAATAACAACAGACCTGGCAAGCATTCTAAAACGATAGTTCTACGTTGTAGCCAGCAAACTTTCTAATATTGATAACGCGGTCACCGTCTAGCATCCAATACTGACCTTTAACGCCCTGCAATACGCCGCTAAAAGACGGGTCTTTATCAAGATTCAAAGATTTTATTTTCACTGGGTATTCTTCTACAGGGTAGTGAATGTCGTGAATTGGCGTTGTAACTTCGGAAACAGCCTGAAGCCCTTTCTCTTGCTTTAGCGCTTCTAAATCATTTTCAATTTTGCTCATCAACTCTGATTTAACCTGCTCTAAGTCGACCTCATCGGGCTTTCCTTTGAGCATGGTACGCCAATTGGTTTTGTCGGCAATATGGTCTTTGCACAAGGTTTCAACTAAACCGCTAGTCAGCCTGTCAGGCACGCGCAACATGACGGTAGCCTGGGTTGCACCTTGGTCCATCCATCGTGTAGATACGCCATCTGTGACTTGACGGGTAATACCTACTTTAACTGTGCCGGTATTTGCTAAGTAAACAAAGTGTTCGCTAAAGCAATGTTCTTCACCCCATTGAGGCTCTCTACACGTACCTTCGTGGTAGTGGCACTTTTCTGGTTTAATAATACAGCTGTCACATTGAGCAAGTGAAGTTAGACAGGGATAACAATACCCTTGGTTAAAACTCTTCTTCGTTTTACGGTTACAGTGAACACAATTAATCTCACCGGAAAAAGTAACGGACACCTCTTTACCAATAAGCTCGTTGATATCTAACAGTGCATCGCCGATAGGCAGCGTGTAATTAACTTTGTTATTTTCGTCTGCAGAGGTACGCATTTTTTTCAGCATACCTGAATAGTTTGTTGTCACTTTTTAAACCTTTATTCTTTGAAAACTGTCTAACTTGGCATTAGTGCTAAGTTTAAGTAAAACCTTCGGCATTAATCTTTTTTGGAAGATTAGTCGCTTAATTCGCCACGCAGATTTTTTGTTAGCAAATTGCACACTTCTTCAAAAGGAAGCCCTTTACTTAATAAATAGTGCAATTTGGCAAGGGCGGCTTCAGGGGTCATATCGCTACCGGACAAAACGCCCACTTCCTGTAAACCGTGTCCTGTGGCATAACCACCCATATTCACGCGACCACGCATACATTGGGTGCAGTTTAAAACAGGTATTTCACGAGATTTAGCGTATTTAAGCTGCGCAATAAGCTCGGGGTTCTGAGGCGCATTACCCACGCCGTAGCTTAGTAAGATTAACGCGTTGACAGGCTGTTGCAGGGTATTTTTGATTACCTCAGGGGCAATGCCTGGGTATAAACTCACCATGCCGATAGGCTGTGCCGACACGTTAGATACGGTTAAGTTGTTTGCGGACGCTTTTGCTAATTCTCCCGCTTTAAGCCGGATATTTATGCCTGCCTCTAATAGAGGAGGGAAGTTAGGCGAGTCAAATGCGCTAAATCCGTCTGCATCCACTTTGCGGCTTCGGTTACCGCGTAACAGCCGGTTATTAAAGAAAAGCCCGACCTCAGCGATAGGAAAGTTTGCAGCTACAAACAATGCATTAAGCAGGTTAACTTGCCCGTCTGAACGAAGCTCAGCTAAAGGAATTTGTGACCCAGTTACTATCACTGGCTTTGACAAGTCTTCTAGCATGAAGCTCAGTGCTGAGGCGGTGTAAGCCATTGTGTCGGTGCCATGCAATATGATGAAGCCGTCATACTTGTCATAGTTATCGGCGATATCATCGGCAATACGCTGCCAATCCGTTGGATCCATATCTGACGAATCAATGAGATTGTCGTATTCGTGGAGCGTGAAAAGGGGCATTTCAGAGCGATGAAACTCTGGCATATTTTTAAGCGTGTCTGACAGGAAGCCAGCGGCTGGAACGTAGCCCTGTTTAGATGGCTTCATGCCAATTGTTCCGCCTGTATAGGCAATATAAATATGTTTGCGCATGAAAATGCTCTTACCCTTCAAAGCCCTTAAAAAAGGGAGTGCGTATTTTGAGGGCATTCTAACAATACCTGTGGGTTTGTCACCCAGAAATAGGGGCAAAAAAAAGCGGTGAAGACCACCGCTCTATGTCACATTTTTTATTTCACTTCCTTGCCCGCTGCCTGTTGGTCGGCGTGGTAGCTCGAGCGAACCATTGGGCCGCATGCTGCATGGGTAAAGCCAATCTCTTTAGCATAGTCACCTAGAGCATCGAACTCTTTCGGGTGAACATAACGTTTAACCGGGTAGTGGTGACGGCTTGGCTGAAGGTATTGACCTAAAGTAAGCATATCTACATCGTGAGCACGTAAGTCATCAAGTACGCCTTGAATCTCTTCGTTTTCTTCACCCATACCCATCATAAGGCCTGACTTAGTCATAACATCTGGGTGCTGTGCTTTGAACTTTTTAAGTAAGTCCAGTGACCACTGATAGTTTGCCCCTGGGCGACACTCGCGGTATAAGCGCGGAATGGTTTCAAGGTTGTGGTTAAATACGTCTGGTACGCCGTTTTTGAAAATCTCAAGCGCTCGGTCCATACGTCCACGGAAATCAGGGACTAACACTTCAATGGTTGTAGAAGGGCTGTGTTCGCGAATTGCGTTAATGCAGTCTACGAAATGCTGAGCTCCGCCATCGCGAAGGTCATCGCGGTCAACCGAAGTGATCACCACATAACGCAGATTCATTTCAGCGATGGTTTTGGCGAGTTTTTCAGGCTCTTCTGCACTAGGCGGAAGCGGCTTACCATGGGCTACGTCGCAGAATGGGCATCGACGGGTACAAATGTCACCTAAAATCATGAAGGTGGCGGTACCGTGATTAAAACACTCTGCTAGGTTAGGGCAGCTTGCTTCTTCACACACAGAGTGAAGATTGTTTTTGCGCAGGGTTTTCTTGATGTGGTCAATTTTCTCGGTAGTGCGAGGAAGTTTGATTTTGATCCACTCAGGCTTGCGCAGCATTTCTTCCTTTTCTGTAGGAATAATGGTGACGGGTATGTGTTTTACTTTTTCATCATCGCGAAGTTTTACCCCCGCTTGAGGTCGTGCGTTACTCATCAAAACCTTCTTTATATGTTGGCTGTGCAAGGGAGAGCGCTTCTAGCAACAGGTGCGTTAATTCCTTACCAGCGGTTTCAAGTGTCGTTGGACCATTAAGGCGCGCGGTATCGATCATTTCCATACCGGCGTAACCACATGGGTTGATACGCTGAAACGGTGATAGGTCCATATTAACATTTAAAGCCAAACCGTGAAACGAGCAGCCATTACGTATTCTTAAACCTAGCGAACAGACTTTCTTCTCGTCGACGTATACCCCAGGCGCATCGGGCTTTGGGTAGGCCTTTACGTCATACTTGGCAAGTAGTCCGACCACTGCTTCTTCCATAGCAGTGACCAAATGACGTACGCCTAGTTTACGACGCTTTATGTTAAGCATTAGATAAATGACTTGCTGGCCTGGGCCGTGATAGGTGACTTGACCGCCACGGTCAACCTGAACAACAGGAATGTCACCAGGCATCAAAATATGCTCAGCTTTACCCGCTTGCCCTTGTGTAAATACCGCATCATGCTCTACAAGCCATATTTCATCAGGCGTATTCTGGTCGCGCTCATCAGTAAAGCGTTTCATCGCCTCAAAGATTGGGGCATAAGGCTGACGACCTAGTTGGCGTACAATAACGCCATCTACGGTAGTCACTGTCGACTGCTCATTCACTTAAAGTACAACCCTTACAAGCTCTAACTTAGCTAATTCAGTGTAAATGGTTTCCATATGCTCTTTACTGGTAACTCGTACGCTAACAGACACCGAGTGGTAAGTACCTTTACTGCTTGGTTTCACCGTAGGTGAATAGTCGCCAGGTGCATGCTGTTGAAGACATCCTACTACTTGTTCTGGTAGGTCTTCGTGGGCAACGCCCATTACTTTAAAGGTTTGGTTTGTTGGAAAATCTAGTAGTTCGTCGAAACGGGTATCCATGCGATATCCTTGGTACTTAAAATATCATATAAAAAAACGGCCAGATTGTAACAAATCTGGCCGCTTCACAACTAGCTTTTTAACGTTTTCAGTAAGGTAACTTACTCGTCGTCAAAACCTAGCTGAAGCATAATGTAGTCTTTAGCGCGGTTAAAGAAGCTGCCTTCTTTTACTTCTTGAAGTGTTACCAAAGGGTAACTCGCTACATCTTCACCATCTAGTTGTAGGTAGAGTTTCCCAACAACCTGTCCTTTTGCAAGTGGTGCTTCTAGCTTATCGTCAAGTTCAAAGTTAGCTTCTAAGTTTGCCGCCTGACCGCGTGGAATAGTAATGGGGGTAGATTGGTTGATTCCAAGGTCTACAGTTTCTCTATCACCCATGTAGATACGGTGCGCTACAAAGCTGTGACCAGCTTCATATGGCGTTAGTGTTTCATAAAAACGGAAGCCGTATTTAAGCAGCTTTTTGTTTTCAACTTTGCGTGCACGTTCGCTGTCAGTACCCATAACTACAGAGATAAGGCGCATTCCGCCTTGCTCCGCTGATGTGATAAGGCTGTAACCTGCGTCTGACGTATGGCCAGTCTTGATGCCGTCAACGTTCAAGCTTTTATCCCATAACAGGCTATTGCGGTTGTATTGCTTGATGCCGTTATAAGTAAACTCTTTTTCGCTGTAAATTTTGTACATTTCTGGTGTCTCAGCAATAAGCGCGCGAGACAAAATGGCCATGTCACGTGGTGTAGTGTAGTGATCTGGGTCGTGCAAGCCGTGAGCGTTTACCCAGTTTGAACTTGTCATACCGAGTGACGCTGAGTGAGCATTCATCATGCTAGCAAACGCAGACTCAGAGCCCGCTACGTGTTCAGCCATTGCTACACAGGCATCGTTACCTGACTGTACGACGATTCCACGAAGCAAGTCACTTACAGAAACCTGTGTACCTACTTCAATGAACATTTTTGATGAATCTGGGAATTTTTTTGCCCATGCGTTCTCAGAAATAGTAACTTCATCGTCCAGGCTAATGTTGCCTGCTTGAAGCTCTTTACCAATGACATAAATAGTCATGATTTTGGTTAAGCTTGCTGGCGCAAGCTGCATATCTGCGTTTTTTGAAGCAATAACATTACCGGTTTCATAGTCGGTAAGTAAAAAACCTTCTGCAGCTACAGTGGGGGCCGGAGGAGTAATTACTGCAGCGTTAGCCGTTTGTAGTAATGTCCCCATCACCACAAAGGCAAATGATAGTATTGACGGTTTAGCGCGTTGAATTATTCTGAGCATGGTTCTAATTTCTTTGACCGTTTTTCCGTGTAAGTTAAAGCTTACCCTGTTATTGCGATAACCGCGAAGCGAATACCTCAAAACATGGCTACCCAATTTTAGCTTTTATCCAGTTCGTAACCGAACTCTGACTATTTACCCATATCTTTGTGGGGCAATACGAGATCTTAACGAAAGGCTGTC
>JAXHTT010000102.1:0-14185 GCA_034190055.1 Pseudomonadota bacterium
GGTCTGTGACCCCTCTACAATCTCCAATTATTGAACATATCGTCAACCGCATAGCCACGTCACTAACTGATGTAAAGCGACCACTTCAAACGCCTCTAGTAGTTGCTTACAGCGGAGGTGTAGATTCCACCGTTCTGCTTCAAGCTGTCGTCGCGTATAGAGAGCAATATGGAACCCCAATTCACGCTGTACATGTACATCACGGTTTAAGTAAAAATGCGGATGACTGGGTTCGTCACTGTGAACTGCAGTGCCGTCTCGAAGATGTTGAATTTCATCAGTATCGCGTTGCCGTTGATACCAGCTCTAGAAAGAGCTTAGAGGCTGAGGCGCGTAAAGTTCGATACAACGCTCTGCTAGAAGTGTGCGAACAAATTGGCGGTGTGCTGCTTTTGGGGCAACATGCTGAAGATCAGCTTGAAACTGTATTACTTCAGCTTAAACGCGGTGCTGGCCCTCAAGGCTTGGCTGGTATGGGCGAAGTGCAGTTTCGCGGTGAAACCCTTGTAATGCGACCCATGCTATTCCTAGAGAAAGCGGAGATTGTGGCTTATGCCGAAGAGGAAATGTTGCAGTGGGTCGAGGATGAATCCAATCAGCAAAACAGCTTTGATAGGAACTTCTTAAGGAACGAGATTATCCCTCACTTGCTGGCGCGCTGGCCGAAACTAACTAAAACAGTGGGGCGCAGCGCAGAACTTTGTGCTGAGCAAAGTGAGCTAGTAAGCGAATCAGCACAGCAATATTTCAATGACTGTAAACGCAATGATTTCAGGCTAGATGGACAAAAGCTAGCTGCATTGCCTCCTCCTTGGCAGGCTATGGTGATTCGCGCATGGTTTAAAGCGCAGGGGCAGCTTGTTCCTTCAAAAGCACAAACAGACCAACTACTTGCTATGCTGGGGGCGAAACACGATGCAACCCCTGAAGTAAATTTCAAATGGGGCAGGGTAATACGCTTCGACCGTGACCTCTACTGGGTAGTAAATGACACGTGTGAGATACCAGAGCGTCTTGAGTTGGCGTTAGGCCAGCAAACTCCTCTTGCATGGCTGCGCGGGCAGATTCAGGTAACAGTTACTGACGAAGAAAATAACAATACGGTCTCTTTGCAAACAAATGCGCGTAACTTGCGGATTAAACCCGAGGGTGCAGGTGTATCGAAGCTATTGGAAGAGTGGTTTAAAGTATGGCGTGTGCCTCGATGGGAGCGAAATGGCGTGCCGGTTATTTTGTTAAATGAGCAGCCTGTCGCACTTATTGTTGAAGGACGTTGTGTTTACCTGCAGCCGAAAGCGCCTGGTATAGTCATAGATTTTAAGCCTGATTAGGCCTTTTTCTGCTGCCGCTTTTCTAGAAAACGATTAGCAAATCTGTTTGTGATGTGATGACGGCAATAAAACACAGATGCGGCATGCTTTTGCCGCATCTAATGAATAATAAATTATTAGGTTATGCCGCGTGATAACTATTCTTACCAGAGTTTTTTACGCGATACAGCGCATTATCAGCGCGGTCGAATAAACTTTTTATACTGTCGCCGTCTCGATAAACAGCACCACCAAGGCTCGCAGATACACCAAGTCGTGATAAGTAGGCAGAGCTGTGTATACTCATCTGAATTCGCTGGGCGGCACATGCCAGTTGCTGCTGTGTTTGACAGTCAAGTAAACAGCAGAATTCATCTCCACCATAGCGAAAGGCTTCATCTTCATCGCGCAGCACGTTTTCTAAATGTGTTGCCACATGCGCGAGCACTTTGTCGCCTTCGCCATGTCCAAAGTTGTCGTTTACATATTTGAAGTTATCAAGGTCGATAACTAGAAGTGCAAATGGCTCATCGTGGCGTTGCGCCCACCCTAGCTGTCTGGTCATAGATTGCTCAAAGCCCGCACGGTTACCTAAACCTGTTAATACATCTTTAGTTGCCATTTGCTGAACACGCATTAACGATAGAGCATGCTTTACCTGTTTTCCAAATAAATCATGTAGTTGGAATAAGCTTTCTCTTTGCGATAACGACAAGGGTGAACTAATGTAATAATAAACGTGGGCCTGTTCGCCATTAACGTCATGGGCACCTTGTAGTGGTAAATCAATCAGGGTTGACGATATTTTTGCATTGCCGTACACCCATCGCGAATCGAAATCGGACAAGCTAAATCCAACAACAGGCAATAGCGTATTAAGCTGCTGAAAATACACGCCACCTAACTCTTGAAGCTCAAGCGTAGTTAGAAGCTGTGTTACAAAGCTCGATAACTCACTAAAAGAAAGTGATTTACCTGTGCTCTCAGCAGGATAAAAATTGTTGTGTTGTGTGCTATCGTAGACTGACGTTGAAAAATCCACAGTAGTGCCCCTATACAAAATGCGCTCACATGCCATAGATGTGAAAAGAAACGAGTGTCAAAGCGCTGACGTTTCACTATGGCCATAACTACATTTGTGCAAAATTTATGACGATCACAGCGGCAAAACTTGCCGGATCTGCATTTAACACAAGGGGATTGCAAACTAGATGCCAATAACATTGTTGTTGCGCTAATCTTTAGTTTTATGCGTAAAATCGAGTTAATTATTGCGCTTATTTAACAAACGAAAGTTGGTGTTACTCGAGGAGGTAAAGTGGGGACGAGTTTTTTAAATATCGTAATACTGATGTTTATATCGGTTTGCGCGGTGGCATTATTTAAACGGATTCATCTCCCGCCTATACTTGCCTATCTATTCGCTGGAGTACTCGCAGGGCCTCAGCTGCTATCTGTATTTGCTCATCCCGAAGAAATGCATTTATTAGCCGAAGTAGGTATTGTTTTTCTGCTCTTTTCCCTTGGGCTCGAATTCTCCCTCCCTAAATTGTTAGCGATGCGCTCATTGGTGTTTGGCGTGGGGTTAGGGCAAATGTTGTTCACAACAGCAGTATTTACCTGCGTGCCGCTCTTTTTAGGGATCCCAGTTAGCGCATCTATCATTATTGGCGGTACGTTGGCGCTAAGTTCTACGGCTATTGTTATTAAACAAGCAACTGAAATGGGAATTCTTAATAACAGGCGTACACAACTCGCCGTGAGCATCTTACTCTTTCAGGACCTGGCCGTCGTCCCATTTCTAATTGCTATCCCGCTGCTCGCGCAAACAGGTGAGGTGAGTATTGCCCTCGCTCTTGGGGAAGCACTACTAAAAGGCGTGTTCGTTATCGCTTTCTTAATGTCGGTAGGTAAGTGGTTACTTCCTTGGGTATTTAGAGAAGTTGCGAGAACCAGAACCGATGAGCTGTTTGTATTGACCACCATTTTAATCGCACTGTTAGCTGGCGGACTTACCTATTATTTTGGTTTGTCGATGGCGTTAGGCGCTTTTTTGGCTGGGATGATGTTAGGGGAAAGCCAATACAAATATCAACTTGAAGCCGACATCCGCCCGTTTCGCGACATTTTGATGGGCTTGTTCTTTGTTACCGTTGGCATGCAGTTGGAGCTTACCGTGCTCTGGAACAGCTTGTTTGAAATAGTGTTTGGTGTGTTTGCGTTAATGATAGTTAAAGTTATTTTGGTAAGGGCTGCGTCCCTGCTAGTCAAAACTGACGCCATTGACGGCTGGTCCGCAGGCGTAAAACTTTGCCAAATAGGGGAGTTTAGCTTTGTCATTGCGGCGCTTGCCACAACCCACGGTGTGTTAACCTCCGAGCAATCTTCGCTAATAGTATGTATGGGGGTGATAAGTATGGCGTTAACGCCGTGGCTTATGAACAACAGTGTGACTATCGCTAAACGCATTGTTAATAATGATATCTCCTTTGATGATAACGCTAGCTTTGGCAATACCGGCCCGCTGACTAATCATGTCATTATTTGTGGGTTTGGTCGTGTGGGTCAGTCTGTAGCGCGCATGTTAAAAATGGAAGGTATTCATTTTGTCGCTATAGATATGGATCCTGTCAGAGTGCATGAAAGCCGAAATGCGGGTGAACCCGTGATCTTCGGCGATGCCAGTCAAAAAGATATTCTGATCAATGCTAATGTAGAAGATGCAAAGCTTGTGCTAGTGACGTTTGACCAGGTCGATAAGGCCAAGCAAGTCATTACCCAGACCCGAAGTATAACAAACACTACAGATGTTATGGTTCGTACCAAACGAGACTACCAACTAGAAAGTTTGTACAGCGCAGGAGCAAACCAAGTAGTGCCTGAATTACAAGAAGGCAGTTTGATGCTGGTCTCGCAAGTGTTGCATTACGCCGGTGTACCTATGTCACGTATTTTAAAGCGGGTGCGGGCCGAGCGAAAAGGCCGTTATGATCATATGCACGGCTTTTATCCTGGAGAAACCACAGAAATCTCTTACGGGACGGAAGATAAGCTAGAGTTTATTCATGCAGTAGTATTGTCAGAACATGCGTCTTGCATTGGCAAAGCCATAAAAGATATCGACTTCACTAGAATGCGAGTTGCAATAAAAGGGTTAAGGCGCAACGGTAATGAAGTTAAAGACCCAGACCAAGACGCAATTTTACAGGCCCATGATGTGCTGGTTATTGCAGGTAAACCCCGGCGGGTAGAGCGGGCAGAACGCAAACTTTTAGAAGGGAATTGATGTCTAATAGCCAGCGCAGTATGATCTATTGGCATAGGTTGCGCTGGCAGAGGAATCTATTTGACTGAACTTAGGCGACGCGGTCTTTCTCTAAATCTGCAAATTGCTTTTTCAGGTCGTAGCGTTCATCAGTAACAATCTTTTCGAGTACAGATACGCGCTCTTTCAAATCTGCAATTTCTTGTCTATAAGCTTCAGTTTCTTTGTTACTAAATTTCTTTTTGCTTTTGTCTTTTGCACTTTCGACAATGGTAACTAACGCCCAAGCACAAATGGCTACTATTGCAATCGCTGTCATGTTCACGGTGGTATCCCTCACAAATGGCTTTAAAAGAGTTTAGGTGAAAATGTGGTCAGTTGCCTAATTCACCCAGTATTTAGTTTTCATCTTTAATAAACAGAGGCTAAATACTTATTAGTAAAATTACTGCTGAGCCTAGAGTACTATAACGGTTATTAACCAAGGTTTTCTATAAAAAGTGTAACCAGTTAAGTCCTTCACACCAGCAGTGTTATAATGAGAGATTGCAAATAGGTTGCCAAGTGACAAAAGTCATTACTTTCTAGTAAGTTAGAATGTTTACCTAGGTTTATGCAGAATTATTGTTAATTAATTTCACTAAATGAAGTAGCAAAATTGACTAATGAGTGACCAAAATAGCGACCTTCCGACACCAAATACTGATACTTGGAAAAAACAGCCTCAAGAGCCAAGCTCCGAACATGTTGCAGCGAAAGCATTAGCGCCTGAAGTACTCACCGCTGAAGAGGCGCTTGCAAAAGCAAGTGCTTCAAAAGAGACTATTCCTCGTCAGAATGGAACTGGCGAGAACCCAGCTAGAAAAGACATTATTCAGGAAAACGTAATTAATGGGACGGTTACTGATGAAGATGTGACGTGGATGAAGCACGCATTAACCCTTGCAGACAAAGCGGAGTTGATGGGGGAAGTACCTGTGGGTGCCTGCGTAGTATTAAACGGTGAGCTTATCGGCGAAGGCTATAATACGCCAATAACGGATAACGACCCGTCTGCCCATGCAGAATTGCGCGCGGTCAAAGATGCCGCTTCTAAAGTGCAAAACTACCGGCTTATTGACGCTACCCTGTATGTCACTTTAGAGCCCTGTTCTATGTGTGCAGGTATGCTTGTGCATGCGCGAGTAAAGCGGGTGGTGTTTGGTGCTAAAGATGCGAAAACAGGCGCTGCAGGTTCTGTTATGAATCTATTGCAACATCCTGCGCTAAATCATAAGGTTGAGATTGTTTCTGGCATATTAGCTGACGAGTGTGCTAACAAATTATCAGATTTTTTTCGCAAGCGTAGAAAGGAAATTAAGGCTGCCAAAAAGGCGAAAAAACAACGAGAGGGAGATGCTTCAAGCTAATGCTTATTCCGTTGGCTTGAAGATGTGCTTGTTTGTTTTAAGCGCCTATTTGGTTTGCTGGGCTGATAGGTTAAAAAGAGAGCGCTCAATTAATTGATGCCTATCAATAAGAGTAACCAGCTTAAAAGTACGTTAGCTAGGCTTGCGAGCCAGCTGAGTGAACATATCACTTGTAACAAATAGCTTGCGGCGTTGAAGTACTTTTTGGTGGCAACGCTTGAGCATAAGTCTACGTCTGTTGTTGTTTTTCAATTTTATTCCTTTTTTCATAAAGCGATTTTTTTTCATTTATTCTCCTTTCTCACTTTGAGGCTATTTTTCTTGTTGTGACTAAATTGCGCCCTCAAGAAAAATACTCTGTCGTTTGAACTAATCTCATATTATTAGAGAGGTACTGTTCTTTTAGAGTTAATATTCTTTGAGAAAAATTTAAGTTTTGAGAAAGCGAGTTAGTTACTTACTAACTCGTTCAAAGGGTACACAGTATAAATGACATCGAAATGACAGTTTTCAAGGGAGATGCAAAACGAACGAGATCAAATTTTTCCTTGTTCATCCAACCATACTAGGCTGTCGTAATAGCGACGAATATTCTCAACATATTGCAACGCTTCATCGCCTCTCGCGTAGCCATAGCGGGTGGTGCGGTAATACTTTTTTTGCCTGAGCTGTGGCAGGCGGCGCTTCACGTCTACCCACAAGTCAGGGTTACCGCCCTGTTGTTCGGTAAGCACTCTCGCATCTTCCAAGTGCCCCATCCCGATATTATACGATGCCATAGCCATCCAGGTTCTATCAGGTTCACTTATTCGCGCGGGTATACGGCTGAGTAAACTAGCAAAATAACGTGATCCGCCGCGAATACTTTGTTCTGGGTTGGTTCTATCATCCACATCCCAGTCACTCGCTGTATCAAGCGTCAGCATCATTAGGCCGCGAACCCCGGTTCTAGACACAGCGTTACTATCCCAATGACTTTCTTGGTAACTCATGGCCGCAAGCAGTCGCCAGTCTAGATCTCCAGCGTATTTTTGAAATAGAGGTTTATATTGGGCTAATGCAGTTTCAGCTGCATAGTTGAAAGCCCGGCTGTCTACGTAATCGAACTGTCGGATATGACCGAAATATTTATCCTCCAGCACCGTAAACCAACCAGATTGATGTACGGTTCCAAAATACTCAATAAGCGCAGCTTTCACTGAATCGTCCTGATGTAATGGCAGCGCCCAAGCCATTGGCATATTTTCGTCAAGGGTTTTCGCTACAGCCAAGTTTGGATAACGTCTGCGCTGTAAAGCTAAACGATTGCTGTCGGCCACTGTATAAGCTATGTCGCCATTGGCCACTTGTTGCAACAGTTCTTCAGAATCTGAATCTTCGGTGGTAATGAGCTCGGTCTTTATCACTGCTTTTTCAGTGTCAGTTGCTACGTCGCCTAAATCGCTTAAAAGACTAGAAAGTAAGTGAGCTTGACTACTTTGTGCAACTGCAATTATAGGGGCATCGAGTGCTAATAAGTCTCTAGGTCTTGTTGTCCCTGCTTGAAATACGAGCTCTTGCTGAACGTGCTGATAGGCAGGGCCGTAAGCGAAACGACTTTTTAGCGATGGCGTCACTGCATCGCCTGTCGCGACAATGTCCAGATTACCTTCTTCTAACTGTTCTAACATGACTTCATAGCTGTAGAATGGGTAAAGGTCGAGGGTCACGCCAAGGTAATCGGCAAATCCTGCCAGCAGTTCATATTCAAAACCCTGCGGCCCCTCTGCGCCGTTATAAAATGTTCCTGCACCATAAACAGTTCCCACGCGGATCGATTCTCGTTCCAACAATGAAGAAAGGGCCGTGGGTACGGAAGGAACGCCACAACTCATAACAGCAATAGAAAATATGATTATTAATTGTAGTTTTAATCGTTTTTTATAGTCTTGTGACTGCATAGACCTTTACTTGTTGTCATTAAACCAATCTAAGTTTAAAAAAAAGTTCATGTAAGCGCGTTATGAGGTTACTTACTGTGCATAATTACTCTATAATCCGCGCCGAAATACTCATCAATCCAAGAGGCAACGCGTCGCATTGGTGGTCGTTGTTTCTAACAAACCAGGTAAATCAATATGTTGGTCCTTCGAGGCGCTCCTGCAATATCAGAGTTTAACCAAACTAAACTGATTGCAAAGCTGGGTCAATCCGGCGTTAGGGTTAAAAACCTATATAGCGAATATGTTCACCTAGTCGATTCCCAAGGTGACTTGTCTAAGCAGCAAATAGAAATACTTGAGAAGCTGCTCACTTACGGCCCCGCGAGGCAAGCACAAACACCTTCTGGAACCCTCTTCCTCATTACTCCTCGCCCCGGCACTATCTCCCCCTGGTCTTCTAAAGCCACCGACATCGCTCACAACTGTAGTCTCAAAAATATCAACCGCATAGAACGTGGTTGTGCGTTTTATATAGAAACAGAAAACGCTGTGAGTGAAGATGATTTTGCGCTTATCGCTAGCTTCTTACACGACAGAATGACCGAATCAGTGTTCACCAATACTGATGAAGCTGCGGTACTGTTTTCACATACCGAAGCCAATACTTTTACCAGTGTAGATGTATTAGGCGAAGGCAAAGACGCGCTAGTTAATGCAAATGTCTCATTAGGCCTTGCATTGGCTGATGATGAGATTGACTACCTGTTTGATAGCTTTACTAAGCTAGGCAGAAACCCGACTGACGTTGAACTTTATATGTTTGCGCAAGCAAACTCTGAACACTGTCGCCACAAAATTTTTAACGCTAGCTGGACCATTGACGGCGAGGACCAAGAAAAGTCGCTGTTTAAAATGATCAAAAACACCTACGAGTTGTTGCCTGATCACGTGTATTCAGCCTACAAAGACAACGCAGCGGTAATGGAAGGGTGGCAAGCAGGTCGTTTCTTCCCGAACCCTCAGTCACACCAATACGAATACCACCATGAAAATATTGATATTTTGATGAAGGTAGAAACCCATAACCACCCAACAGCTATTTCACCTTTCCCAGGTGCGGCAACCGGCTCTGGTGGTGAAATTCGTGATGAAGGTGCTACTGGTCGCGGTTCAAAACCTAAAGCGGGTTTGGTTGGTTTTACCGTATCTAACTTACGTATTCCTGGTGCTGAACAGCCGTGGGAAGCTGAGTATGGTAAGCCACAGCGCATTGTGAGCGCTCTCGATATTATGCTTGAAGGCCCACTAGGTGGTGCAGCCTTTAATAATGAGTTTGGTCGCCCAGCACTACTTGGTTATTTCCGTACTTACGAGCAAGAAGTAAACAGCTTCAACGGCGTTGAAGTGCGCGGCTATCACAAACCTATTATGCTTGCTGGTGGTTTAGGCAACATCCGCCGTGACCATATTGAAAAAGGCGAAATTACAGTAGGCGCTAAGCTTATTGTACTTGGCGGCCCTGCAATGAACATTGGTCTTGGCGGTGGTGCAGCCTCATCCATGGCTTCTGGACAGTCAAACGAAGATTTAGATTTTGCTTCAGTGCAGCGTGACAACCCTGAGATGGAGCGTCGCTGCCAAGAAGTAATAGATGCATGTTGGCAGCTTGGCGATGACAACCCTATTCAGTTTATCCACGATGTGGGTGCTGGTGGCCTTTCAAACGCTCTACCTGAGCTAGTTAACGACGGTGGTCGTGGCGGCAACTTTGAGCTAAGAAAAGTGCTGTCAGATGAGCCTGGTATGACACCGCTAGAGCTTTGGTGTAACGAATCCCAAGAACGTTATGTTATGTCTGTTGCACCGGAAAATATGCCGGTATTCGAAGCAATTTGCGCCCGCGAACGCGCACCATTTGCGGTAGTGGGTGAAGCGACTGCCGAGCAGCATCTAAATCTAAACGACAGTCAGTTTGAGAACAAACCTATTGATATGCCGCTAGATGTACTTTTAGGCAAGCCGCCTAAGATGCACCGAGACGTGAGTTCAACCAAGGTAAGCTCGCCAGCATTAAACGACGCAGGCATTACCTTAAGTGATGCTGCAAATCGCATTTTATCTTTGCCTACCGTTGCAGAGAAAACGTTCCTTATCACTATAGGCGACCGCTCGGTAACTGGTCTTGTAAGTCGCGACCAAATGGTTGGGCCATGGCAAGTGCCAGTGGCGGATGTAGCAGTAACCGCTGCGGCATTTGACACTTATCACGGTGAAGCGATGACAATGGGTGAACGCACCCCGGTGGCTCTTTTATCACACGGTGCGTCTGCGCGTCTTGCGGTAGGTGAAGCGCTAACCAATATTGCTGCAGCAAACATTGGTGATATTAAGCGCATTAAACTGTCCGCTAACTGGATGGCAGCGGCTGGACACCCTGGTGAAGATGCAGGTCTTTATGAAGCGGTGAAAGCTGTGGGTGAAGAGCTGTGCCCAGAGCTGGGTTTGACCATTCCTGTAGGTAAAGACTCTATGTCGATGAAAACCGCTTGGAATGAAAACGGTGAAGATAAAGCAGTAACCTCTCCGTTGTCACTGGTTATTTCTGCGTTTGGTGCAGTAAAAGATATTCGCAAAACAGTTACGCCTCAGCTACGCACTGATAAAGGTGCAAGCCGCTTGTTGCTACTCGATTTGGGCGAAGGTAAAAATCGCTTAGGCGCTAGCTGTTTAGCGCAGGTCTATACACAGCTTGGCGATAGCCCAGCAGATGTAGTTTCTGCTACCCGCCTTAAAGGCTTCTTTGACGCTATGCAAACGCTTATCGAAAAAGGTTTAGTGCATGCTTACCACGACCGTTCAGACGGTGGCCTGTTTACCACCGTTGCTGAAATGGCCTTTGCTGGTAAAACAGGTGTAAGCATTAACCTTGATAGCCTAGTTGGAAACGACATTGCCGTATTATTCAATGAAGAATTGGGCGGTGTTATTCAAGTGCTTGAAAGTGACCTAGACGCAGTTAACGCGGTACTGGCTAAATTCGATTTAACTGAGTTGACTCACGATATCGGTACATTAAATAGCACAGATATGATTGAGTTTAATCGCGATGGTGTAGCTGTACTTGCGGATAGCCGTGTATCAATGCGTACGACCTGGGCGCAAACTACGTTTGAAATGCAAAAGCTTCGTGATAATCCAGAGTGTGCTGAACAAGAACACGCTGCGAAGCAAGATGCTGCCGACCCTGGTTTGCATGTAGCACTATCTTACGATGTTAACGAAGACGTTGCCGCACCTTACATTGCCAAAGGCGTTAAGCCAAAAGTGGCGATTTTAAGAGAGCAGGGCGTTAATTCACATCTAGAAATGGCGGCAGCATTTACACGTGCAGGTTTCGATGCTATCGACGTACACATGAGCGACGTGCTGGCGGGACGCATTACCCTTGAACAGTTTGCGGGTCTTGCTGCTTGTGGCGGTTTCTCTTACGGCGACGTATTAGGTGCAGGTGAAGGTTGGGCGAAGTCTATATTGTTCAACAGTATAGCTCGTGATCAGTTCGAAGGCTTCTTTAACCGCAACGACACTTTCAGTTTAGGTGTGTGTAACGGTTGTCAGATGCTATCGAACCTAAAATCATTGATTCCTGGCACTGAACACTGGCCGCACTTTGTTACTAACCAGTCAGCGCGTTTTGAAGCTCGCGTTGCAATGGTTGAAGTGATGGAATCTAAGTCTGTGCTGCTAGATGGTATGGCAGGCTCGCGTATGCCGATTGCTGTATCGCACGGGGAAGGTCAGGCTGAATTTGCAAATGAAAACGCGCTATCGCAGGTTAGCGGTCAGGTCGCCATGCGTTATGTAGACAACTATGGCAAGCCAACTATGCAGTACCCGGCAAACCCGAACGGTTCACCGCAAGGTATTACTGGTTTAACGTCTGCAGATGGGCGCAGCACTATTATGATGCCTCACCCTGAACGTGTATTTAGGGCAGTTGCAAACTCGTGGTGCCCGGACGATTGGCAAGAAGATGGTGCGTGGATGCGTATCTTTAGAAACGCCCGTAAGTTTGTTGGTTAATTTAACAGTGTAACTTAGATAAACAGGGGGAAACCCCTGTTTATTTTCTATAAAAATACTGTTTAATAAACGTGCACGCCTTAAATAGGTGTCAAAGCTTTGGCAAAGTGTCAAAAATCTGATTTTTGCCCTTGTCATCAGTTTGTCACTGATCTATTGTAGTGCAAGCAAGGAATGCAACTAGGTTACAGGAGTTGAGTTAGGGTTGTACCAGTGTTTAGCAAATGCTTACTGGTTTTAATAATAAGAGACGACCAATGAATCGTTCTTCAAAAGGGTTTGGCTTAACCGGAGTGGCTGTAGCTGTAGTGCTGATGTTCGTAACTGCTGTTTTTAGCACATCTGCGAAATCTGCCGAAGCTCCAACAACGCTAAGTGTGCAGTCTTCAGTTAAGTAGTCTGAAAGAAAAATTCTAACGCCCGTAGCAGGTTGACTGCTACGGGCGTTAATCATTGGGGCTGTTAAAAAGCTTAAAACGAGACGAACCCAATGCTCTGCCGTAGCCCGCAAAACTTGTCTCTCACTTTATCCTTTCTTATTTTTTTCTCTGTTTATTAGTTTTTGCTGAGGGTGCTTTTTCAGCAACACATAGGTGGCGCCAAATCCGCCGTGCATAGGCTGTGCTGTATGATAGGCAATCACCTCATTAAGTTCACGTAGCCAATGATTTACGTAGCTTTTTTTCAGCGCAGGAAATGGCTTACTATTTTCACCCGTTCCATGTTTTATTAGCAGGGCACGAACTCCACGTTCGTGACTTGATTTAATGGTGCTATAAATTAGGTCCCGGCTTTGTTCTAGGGTTTTTCCTGATAATGTGACATTGGTTTCCAACGGATATTTGCCAAGGCGGAGCTTTTTAAATACGCCGTCTTGGATCCCCGGTTGTTGATAATGTATAAAATCATCGGGCGGCACCGGCTTTACACCTTCCATGCTTAACGGGTTAGCAAGCTTGTCGCGAACACTGACTTTCAAGGCAGCCCGTTTTTGCTTTTCGGCAAGCGCCTTTTCAGGATCGTGTAATAAAGCCTTATCATCTGAAGCGATTGGTTTTACATCTTGCATTTCAGCAAAAAACGAATCGATGTCATCGTTTTCAAATTGGCTCATACTATTCCCCGTATTAACTACTACATCATTATTTATACGTTATTTTTTGCCTGATGGTCTATGCGAAGTGTACTTATTGAAAAGCTAAACGCGCAGTTAGACGACGCTAAAAACAGGCAACGGCTATAAAAATGGGGATTAATTTTGAAATTTCATCGGTTAGTAGATGGCACCGGGCTCAGATAGTGCCTCTATGGCAAACCATTCCTCTTCGGTAAATGTTGAATCACTCGGTGTTTCAACGTCATCGCCAGTTTCTTTTTGGGGGGACGAATCGAAAGTCATTGTGCTCTCCTGTTTAGAAGAGTATTGCGCAATTTGATTGAATTACAACCAAAGTAGAGGAAATAAACGTGATGATAGGGGAGTTAAATGTATAGGAAGGTTTACTCTATTTTGGGTTTAAGCCAGCTAAAATGGCGTCCCCAGCTGGAATCGAACCAACATCTAAGCCTTAGGAGGGGATAGGTGTCATTTCTAATCTATTGATTTTTAAGTGAAATAAAATACCATAGTTAAACTGCATAGTGCAAGTGAGCTGATTTCTTTATTTATCGCAACTAATAACTCACAGCAACTTTATCAAAAACGATTAAAAAATAAACGGTTTCATTTGGTGAAAAAGAGGTGGCGTTCTCGGCCCGATTCGAACGGGCGACCCTCTGCTTAGGAGGCAGATGCTCTATCCAACTGAGCTACGAGAACAGAAATGGAGGGACCAAATCCCAAGGGAAATATACACGAAAAATCGGCCTGAAAATGCTTTTTTATTTGTTTATTTTTACAAGCAACGGGCTATCGAATGAATACAAAATGACCGGAAGCATCGGCCATATGTTTGGCTACAAAAAAATTACTCGTGTATGAATAATTTAATCATGCCGTCAAGTTTTTCTTTTTCAGCACGTAGTTCATAGCGCCTCAAAATTATACTAGATAAAATGGCCAAGTCATAGTCTTCATATCTTGTCATGCGCAAGAGCCCTTCAACAAGAATTGGAGCGCGCTTGAAACTGATAAATTCGAGAATCAAAAGGCGACAGCCTTAAAAAGCAAACTGTTGCTTCCTACCTTGGTTATTT
>JAXHTT010000103.1:0-13930 GCA_034190055.1 Pseudomonadota bacterium
TAGATTTACAAGAAGCTACCGAAGAAGATACCAAGGACATACTTCTGTCAGAGGAATACACTTGGGTAAAAATTACTGTTAATGACAATGGCATTGGCTTTGACCAGTCATTCGCTGAGAAAATATTCGCACCTTTTCAACGCCTTCACGGTAGAAGCGAGTATAAAGGCACAGGTATAGGACTTGCGGTATGTAGAAGAATAGTAGAAAGGCATAATGGTCAGATAACTGCTATCAGTGCTCCAGGACATGGGGCTACGTTTTCTATAGTAATACCGGTGGATAGCGACCCGTTTGGCACTAACAACAATAATGGAGAAACACACAATGACGCGTAAACAAACCCAACCTATTAATATTTTGATGGCTGACGATGATGAAGATGATCGTTTGTTGACGGTCGATGCGCTGCAAGAAAGTCGCGTACTTAATAATTTGTTTTGCGTTGAAGACGGTGTGGAATTGTTAGAGTTTCTTCGTCACGAAGGCAAATATTCTGACCCAGCATCGGCGCCACGCCCCAGCCTAATTTTGCTTGACTTGAACATGCCAAGAAAAGACGGCCGCGAAGCACTTCAGGAGCTCAAAAAAGACCCTAAGCTGCGCAGTATTCCCGTTGTTATCTTAACAACATCAAAAGAAGAAGAGGACATGCTTCGTGGTTACGAGCTTGGTTGCGCCTCTTATATTACTAAACCAGTTAATTTTGAGGGCTTGGTTGAACTAATGCGTGCGCTAGGACGCTATTGGATCGAGTTTGTAGAGTTACCACACGAGTAAAAGAGGTACTAGATGTCAGAGGTTATTAAAATTCTATTGGTAGAAGATGACGAAGATGATTACTTCTTAACTTCTGACTATCTAGAACAGTGTGAGTCACCTAAGTTCGAGCTGACTTGGGTGACAAACAGTCTTGATGCCGTTGAGGCACTAAAGACCCAAGATTTTGATTTGTGCTTGCTCGACTATTTATTAGGCGCTGAAAATGCTATAGATGTTTTAGGCGTTTTGAAATCGAATCAATTTAGTCTTCCAGTTGTTATTTTAACAGGTCAGTCAGACGTTACAGTAGATGAAATGGTAATGCGCGCAGGCGCCGCTGACTATCTACAGAAGTCCGAAATAGAGACACCACGCTTTATGCGCACCATACGCTACGCCATGGTTCGTCGAGACATAGAAAACGAACGGGTTGAACGCAACAAGGTTGAGCAAAAGAACAAAGCTAAAGACAAGTTCCTTGCTCATCTTGGTCATGAACTGCGAACCCCTCTCACCTCTATTCTAGGCTACACAGAACTTCTCATAGATGACGCGAGAAACAGCCCGTTCCAACAAGAGCTATCGATAATTCATTCAAACGGCAAACATTTATTGAGCTTGCTCAACGATTTACTCGACATGTCTCGGATAATGGCAGAGAAATTAGAACTAAACATTAAAGATGTGAACTTATCTGCTTTTCTTACTGATATTCACTCATTAATGCGCTTGAACGCCAAGGATAAGGGGCTGAGTTTAAATGTGGTTTCTAATACCAAAATCCCTGAATTTGTTCAGACAGATCCCACTCGACTTCGTCAGGTCCTGCTTAACCTGATTTCTAATGCGGTTAAGTTCACTGACAAGGGCAGCAT
Source organism: Pseudomonadota bacterium (assembly GCA_034190055.1). GTDB lineage: Bacteria > Pseudomonadota > Gammaproteobacteria > Enterobacterales > Alteromonadaceae > Alteromonas. The sequence goes on from JAXHTT010000103.1 coordinate 1,638, forward strand.
CACGCTCACTATTACTCTTGAGGGGAACTCAACAGATTCCGAAAAACCTCAGCGACTTAGATTTTCCGTAGACGATACTGGCATTGGAATGCCTCCAGACAAACTAATTAATATCTTTCAACCTTTCGAACAAATTGAAGATGTGATGCGCGCTAATCACGGTGGTGCAGGTTTAGGGCTGGCCATTTGTAAAGAACTTGTCACTAAGCTTGGCGGCGATATAGATGTGTCATCTCGACTAGGGCAAGGCAGTACATTCACATTTGATATTGATCCAGGTGACGTATCTACACAGCCCCTTATTGACATGGAGCTCGGTCAGATACAAAACGTTGAATCTAGCAGTATCGATCTAAATGTAACAGGTAGAGTACTGATTGTTGATGACTTAAGAGAAATTCGACGACTTACCGGCCACCTTGTAAGCCAGTCTCAGGCAGACATTAGTTATGCTGAAAATGGCGTTAAAGCACTCGAAGCAGTGCTACAGGCTGATGAGCACAATCAACCTTTTGATTTAGTTCTTATGGATATCCACATGCCTGTGATGAACGGCATTGAAGCGCTACATGCTATACGTCGTCATGGCAAAGATATTCCCGTCATTGCAGTTACCGCGGCCAGTCGCAAAGGTCTCAGAGAATCTCTAATACGTGAAGGTTTTAATGATATCATAGGCAAACCAATAGACCGCTTTGCATTAGCTCAGCTTCTCTCACAATACCTCCCTCCTGGCGATCACATCACTTTCACGAATGTAGAAGCACAAGTTGCTGACATGCCCTTACATAAACCTTTTGCGCCGGAAGAGAACATGCCCTCAAGCGACGGACTTAAACCCTTTATGAATACAGACTCAGTGGAGGAAAATACTTCTCAGATAAAAAATGATAGTACTCCAGCAAACAAGCGTATTTTAGTGGTTGAAGATGATGAAGATGCTGCAGAACTATTGCAGCTTTTTTTAGTGCACTTGGGCCATGAAGTTACCACGGAGCATTGCGGTGCAGATGCACTTATCACCGCACAAAGCGGCGACTTTGATCATATTTTAATGGATTTAACGCTACCCGATTACAGTGGGTACGATTTAGCTGGTGAACTTAAAGATAAGTTACCAAATGCGACGCTTACCATTGTTAGCGGGCATGAAGCGGATCAAGACATGATGGGGTCAATAGGTATTGATAGCGCTCTACTCAAACCCGTTTCAAAAGATGACCTCGCATCCGTTGTGGGCGGAGGTTAGTTTTTCACTTCCTAAGTAGGAAAATATTACAGGGGTTTGCAAGGATAACGCGTTTCTATTGCAAACCTTTCCCCTTTCCAAACGAAAGATAAATCTAACCAGCTGTAAATAAAGGACTTTTTAGTTGGTACACCCGTTGCAACAGTTATTGTGAACCCAAAATATTAAGGAGAGTATTATGGCTACACAAACTTCAGCAAAACCACAAACCGTTAAGACAACTAGCACTAACGGTGTGGCTGAACCAAGTCACCCAGTAACGGATCAACTAAAAGACACCCTTCATGCATCAGTAGATAAGTTAGCGGACAGTGCGGGCGTGGCGGAAGAAAACATTCGTCGCACAGCCTCATCTTCTGCAGAAAACATGTCGGAAAGAAAGCGTTTAGCAGAGCAGAAGTGGCAGGCATCAAAAGTACGCCAGTACGCAATTGAAAACCCTATTCAAACTGCAGGTATTGCTTTCGCAGCAGGCATGCTAGTAACATCACTTCTACGTAAGAAGTAAAATTATGAAAGTACCAGATTTTCACAAAGCACGTTATACAACGTGCCATGAAAATCCATTTCGCCTGACGCCGCCTTCGGCGCAGGCGGTATTTCATGTAAATAATGGAAAAGCAGGTAAACAAGCTTCGTCACAAAATGGCGAACAATCAACGCAGCAACAATATCCCGACCCGTCGTTCTCTGACATATTCAACGCATTCAAGGAAGCATTTTCTCAGAGAAAAGAGCAAGGCTTTGCATTTCTTGAACTCACCAACAGTGAACTCATGCTTGTTAAGAAGAGTTTTTTCGTCACTGTCTTTGCGTGTCTTGCAGCATTTGCCGTTGGTACGGTTTGTTGGCTTATCTTAAATATCGCTGTAGGCGCTATACTTCACAATGCTGGCGTGCATTACGTTGTAGTACCACTTGTATTATTGATACTCAATAGCCTTGCGGCATTTGGTTTCTTCAAGCTTGCTCAGAACGCATTTGGCTATCTAAGTTTAAGCAGATTGATTCAGACATGGCGTAGAGTTCTCTGATAATACACACGGCAAATGTATACACCGAGCCTTGGCGATTTAATCCACTGTTAAGCAAGTGAGGTAATTATTATGAACATCTTCTTAAAAGCGAATATGCAAGATATTGCGCAAAAAGAGCATGCTTATTTTGCCCAGAAACATCATGCAGATATTGCACTTACACAAGCAAAAAGGCAATGTAGATTAATGATGGGAAAGCCTGAGACTTTAATTGCTATCAGCTCTGCCGGAGCATACAAAGGAGCAGTAGACGCTAAACCTAAAGCAAAACGCAATCAAGCATTAACAACGATAGGCAGAACTGCGTTGTTTTCATTGTTTCAGTGATCACAGTACAAAGGAGTTTGTGAGATGAACACGATAAAAAAAATAAGAAATAGCCGTATACTTGTTGCCGCTATCAGCACAACACTAAGCCTTGCAATAGTTGGTTGTTCGTCGACACCAGTCGCAGCCCCTACCCCCTATAAGTCAGCTAATTCCAAAACTGCTTATGGTTATTCAAGCGAAAAGGTATCTGAAAACGAGTACAAAATTCTTTTTAAGGCGACTGATAAGACGCCGGCTGACAAGGTTCAACAATACGCTTTGTACCGCGCTGCAGAGATTGCGCAAGAACAGGGGTATAGTTATTTAACGGTGTTAAAAACAAACGTTGATAAAAAACCTGTTATAGCTAGGGAAGTAATGGCTGGAAAAGAAAAGCCGGCTGTGTTTCAAACTGACAGACAATGCACCATGTCCGGTTGTAATGAAGTAGCTCAGCCAATGGCAACGCCTAACTCAAGTGACGTCGTAAAGACGCGAATTAATGACATTTACTTCACTATCAATGTAAGAGTCTCAAAAGATAAAGCAAGCTTGGGTAAAAGCGCGTTTTCAGTGCAAGAGGTGCTTGCAGAGCCTTTAAAACCCAATAAGGGATAAGCCAAATGCCTTTCCCATTTTCGACTAAGCAAGCCGCTCAGCATTTAATGCCCATAGGTTCAAGTTGCGGGTGAACCATAATAGGCTGCTCTACTGGTGAAATGCTTTTCAGAATTTGAATGATGGTTACTGAAAAGCTTCTCGTCATTTTTATCAATATACACTTATTTTTCGCAACAATTTAATTAGCTACTATTATTGCGAAGCCGCATTGCGGTGATGTAATTCACCTTAAGTCACTGCCTTCTGATCACTTTGTTCTAATACTTCGCTAGATTTATAAAATGACTACGTGATGCTGAAGAGGCTATGCGGTCAAAAACAAATTTGGGCCTTTTCACACTCCAATCGGCAATTTTCATTAAACATCGACAATTTTAATGGCCCGTTAATCTTCTATTAATGTTGTACAAAAGTCTCCGTCATTATAGCTAGCTATCATTAAAACCATGAACTGCAAAGCAGATTTAAAGGCCCGAATTATTTATCAGATGCAGGCCATTAATCAACATAACCGAGCAAAGCAGTAACATGTATTTATTTTGCAAATGACTAAGGAGTCAGGCATGAAAAAGCTAAGCACATTAATGACAAAAACTACCCTTGTAGCAACTACTGTTATGTTAGTAACAGGCTGTAGCGCAGTGGCAAAACCTCAGATGGGTGAGTCATACAGCCAAAATGCACCTGTTTTAAAAGCGCAAGCGTTAGACAATGCATTGCTGTACTCAGATGAGTGCATTACAGAGCGTGAAGTCGTAGCAGCGCAAAAAATGTGGGGCGAAGGTATTGTAAGAATTGGCGCGGTGTTCAGTAATGACGGAGATTACTCTGGTGAAGCCGCTGATTTTATACAGGACATGTACGGATATGATTTAAGTAGTGTACTGTTTAAACCGACGCTTGCAGCGAATGACCAGTTCCGCTCAAGCTTTGATGCAGCACTTTCTTACTTTGTTGGTGGAAATGACGCTTACAAAGAAGATAAGGGTTTTGCTATTAAGCCTTATACAAACGTGAAGTTCGATAATGTTGGAATTATCAACAACAGTTGTCGTATGGCCGTGGCTATGGGCAACTACTTTTTTACTGACACGAAAGGTGGGGAAACGAAAGTAGAGTATACCTTTGCCTATGTTAAAGACAGTGACGGAGATCTGCGTATCGTTGCTCACCAGTCGTCTTTACCTTATAACCCAAATGCCAACTAGATAACGCTCCGCCCCTCAACTGTTGAAGATTACGAGGGGCAAACACTCTCCCTTTTAAAGGCAAAGCGGTTTTGTTCCCTTTCGCTTTGCCTCTTTTATCACATTTAATGAGAAAAACTATGAGCGAGAAAAAAATCACGAACCGCTTTGTACTAATTATTTTGCTTGCGATAGGTATAAACGTGGAATCATATGCCGAATCGGATTTTCAATCTTGGAATGCACTTGCTCTTACAGGAGATGTTGATGATAGAGGGCAATGGCAATTCTGGTTTGACGGCCATCTACGCTTCAAAGAAGACGCATCCCGCCTTGGAGTCTCTATTGTTCGGCCTGGTATTGGCTATAATCTATCAAATGACACAACGCTGTGGCTGGGCGCAGCAAGGGTTACCATCGAAACCGACAACCGCTCAATCGATGAAGATAGGTTGTGGCAACAAGCTACATATTCACTCGGCAGATTTATGGGCGGTACTGTGTCAGCACGAAGTCGCTTAGAGCAGCGTTACAGAAGCGATGAAAGTGATGAAGTTGGCCATAGATTCAGACAATTTGTTAGGTGGTCAAAAGCGTTAAATGAAAATTGGTCGATGGTCGTTTGGGACGAGTTATTTTTTGGTTTGAATAATACTGATTGGGGTCAAGATAGCGGATTAGACCAAAATCGGCTATACGTAGGACCAGCGTATCAAATGAATGAAAAGTGGCGCGTTGAGTTCGGGTATTTAAACAATTATATAGATTCGCCTGGAAACAATACCAATGTCATTACAAATCACAACCTATCTCTCACCTTTTTCGGAAGTTGGTAATAAGCAAAAAGGAACTCTTACCATGAGCCTTTGCTCATTGTTACTAAATAGTGAGACAAAGGCTTTTATTAATCATGTAAAAAATGCATTCATTTGTGTAATCGTGACCTTTATTGTCATCAACTTTTCTTTGTAAACCCTACCTAAATTATATTTAACCTCTAATTTTCATGCACTTGCATATTAGGCATGAAGATAGCATTAGTTATTGTGAAAGTAACGGAAGCAATACGAGGATCAAGTTATGTTAGGTTGGGCAATCACATTTTTTATCATCGCCATTATTGCAGCAGTTTTTGGTTTTGGAGGCATCGCAGGTGCAGCAACAGGTATCGCACAATTTCTTTTCTTTGTGTTTATCGCGTTGTTGGTAATTTCACTTATCGCCAATGCGTTACGTGGAAAATCACCAGGGGCCTAGGAATATTTTAACAGGAAAAAGGAGTAAGGATATGTTTTCATTTAAGAATTTATCAAAAGTACTAGTAGCATCAGCATTTGCACTATCACTAGCGGCATGTGGTGACGGTGAAGCAGAAGACGCAGGCGAAGAATTAGACGAAATGGTTACCGATGCAGGTAACGCCGTTGAAGACGCTTGTGAAGATGTGAAAGAAGGTGTAGAAGCCGAAGATAAAGATTGTTAATTACGTCTTTATGACAGAAGGGCCAGACTATAGTCTGGCCCTTTTTTGTATAGATATTTTTAACTTATTCTTTTTAAGAGACTTCTTCACCGCCTAGCTCTCGAGCGAGATCATCCAGTGTAGATAGCGTAGAATCAAATTCACCTACCCCATAACGATATTGCACGCTCACATGGTGATCGGTACGCCCAAACTTCACTCTTAACCCTTCAGCATCAATATGCTTAACGGTATTCAAAAACCGATATGCAGACATTTCGGTTTCAAATTGAAACTCAACACTGTTTTCCATTCATTTTTCCGGTTACGTCACTATTTCAGGGTGAGCACTGATTACTGCCACGACACGTTGAAGCAGATCATTGTCCGCTTTATTTATCGATTCGTAAGATAACCAGTCAGCAAGAATATCGGAAGCAGTCGCCGCCTCCCCTTGTTCCAACTTAGATGTCATCATTTGTAGCTGTACGCTAGAGCGTATTGAGGCATCTGCGTCTGGGCTAGGCATACCCGTTGCTACCTCTAATGCAACCGTCAACCACTGTCTATCGTGTTGACCCGCCGCACTGCCAGTAGACTGACCAAGTAAACTTGACCAACGCTTACCTAACGTTTCTGCTAACGATTGTTCTTCGCCACTGCCCTCGCCAACGCTCAGTTGAAGTAATTGAACAAGCGCTTGAGCCCGCGCTAAGCGAGCTTGCAACTGCGCATTATTCGCTAGTGTCTCTCGCTTGTTTTCAATCGTGTCTAACTTTCGTTCAACTTTGCTGCGCTGCCCTTTAGGCAGTTCGCTTAGTTGAGCTTGAACGGCATTAACGGCTAGTGCAAAATCAGCGTCATCACTGTTAATGTCGATAGCCTCAATTTGGTTTAACAAGGAATCTACTAACGCATTCGATGCATTGGTCTGCAGCTTACGTTGCGCCTTTAAGCGCTCAAAAACTGTATCGTTTGCAGCTTTAAACTCTGCCCACAACTTGCTCTCTTCGCGTTTACCAGCGTGACCAACTTGTTTCCATTGCTTTTGCAACTGCTGAGCCTTGTCGGCAGCGTCTGTTATATCCTCGTTAGTCGAAAGCTGCTGAGCCTCAGTAACCAGAGCCCGCTTTTGTGCTTGATTCTCACTTTGCCACTGACTCACTTTAGTTTGTATAGGCGAGGAAACTGCCTTCCATTCTTGCTTTAACTGCTCGTATACATCGCGCTCAACCTGACCTGCGCTGTGCCACTTTTTAGATGCTCTATCAAACACCTTCACCAACTCAGCTGCGGGCATATTAATATCCATTGCCTTAACGGTATTGATGATTGATTCACGCAGTTCACGCGCGGCAGCACGCTGCTCATCTAGCTTAGCGTAATGTACTCTACAAGGTTCGAACGCCTTCTCAAGGGCAGCATCGAATTGGAGCTGCAAATGGTCCTCACTACTTTCGTCGTTATTTGACGATGACGGTGTTAGCGATAACCATTGCTTGCGCAGATATTTGATGGCGTCACTTCTTTGCTTAATGTTGTCAGGAGTCGCATCTGCCAACGCTTTGGCCTCAGCCACCAGAGCTGGCTTACGCGGTGCTGCAAGGTAATCCTGCCAGCCTTCTAATCGTGACACATCATCCGCAGTCTTCACAAAGCGCTTTTCCACGCTCTTTTTTGCAGAACTTGTCAATGCAGAGTAGGCTTCCTGAAGCTTAGCAAACCTTGAAATCGCAACGCGAAACTTACCTTGAGAAATTAAGTTATCAATAACGCTTATGTGTTTACGCACATGTTTTACTTGCTCGTCCTCTTTGTTTCGTTGCGCTCGCTCTTTGGCATTAACACTGTTTTTGGCAGTGTTGAAGCGCTTAGACAAATCTTTAGGTACGGCGTCGATTTCACTGCTAAGTGCGTTATACGCTTGCTTTGCTTCGTCAAATTGAGCTTTAAGGCTCTGAAAACTCCGCTCTGCGGCCATTGCGTCGTTTGCTACGCTTTCATCACTAGACGCAGAAGCAACCTCTTTTTCCCCGCCTAAGTTGCGGTCAATTTCTACTTTATCGCTATCATTTTCAGAAGCAATTTTGCCGGCGATATCTTCAAGCTGTTGTAGCTTAATTAGCAGCTTTTGCCCGTATTGCTGCTGCATAGAGAAGCGATCAAGTTGTTCATTTAACGCATCAACCTCACGCTTAATTTCTGCGATACGCTTTTCAGCGGTAAGTTCACTACCTAAACGAGTAAGCTGTTCCAAAGTAGCTTCTACACCGCGCACACTTTCATTAACGGTAGCCACGTCTGCAAGCGTCGCTTCACATAAGCGATTTTTGTATAACCAGGAAACTTGCTCTTTTGCATGAGTTAATTGTTGTTCGCATAATGCTTTTGTATTGGCACGTTGCGAAGCTTGTTGCTTTTCTTCCCATGCAGGCCGGATACGACTTAAATATCGTTCCACTTGTTCAGTTATGCGGCTACGCTTTTCTTCGTAATCAGCGCGTTCTTCCTCAACCAGCAAATCAATTTGTGCAAATAGCCCAGTTAGCTCGCCTTCTAAATCGTTGCGCTTCTCATCAATAGTTTCAACGTCAGACTTATCAAGTAATGCTTGGTATTTAGATAACACCAAGGTTAACTGCTTTTTAAGCTCCACTGGGCGTTTTGCAGCCTCTTTGATTGCGTCGATCCGATCATTTATCTGGTCAGTAAGCGCATCATCTGACACTTTCTTCGCAAGCTTCTGCAAGTCCGACACGTCTGAATGTGCGTTGATTAACTGAGCCTGCAGTTGGGGACTTGCCCCCTCTAAAAAGACAAACTGGGTAAAAGAAGGTTTGGCCACCTTTTCAATCAGTGCGTTAGCTAGACCGTCATCTTGTAAGAGCGTAGGCTCATTTTTCAACATTTGCGGCACTAACTGCACAACTAAATCAGCATTGGCTGTCTCAGTTAAAAAAGAGAATATCTCTTGACGTGAAAGTGTAACATCGCCCTCACCTAACAAAGCGGCATTTACCTTTTTCTCAGCAGCTTTTTTAACGCGAGATTGCTTGGCAATTTGCGACATTTTAAGCCACAGCACAAAGCTGTTAAGCTTTTCAAGGGCTGCCAGACTGACATTTACATCTTCATCATTAAATGCCAGTTCGTGAAGTATTGTCTTTTCCTGTGCCTTGTCGGGAGAGAGGTTCTCAATTGCCTGCATCCGTTTCTCAGGCTTTGGGCTTTGGTGTGAAGGCGCAAATATACGACTAAATATCATCCTGTTTAAACCGCGCTATTGTATTTTTATCTTCCTGCTCATCGCGTAACGAGCGTTTAAAGTCGGCTTTGCTTTTATGCACAATTTCGCCGCTTTCGCCTACAGTCATGTGTTCAGAGGACCTTTCTCTTTTAGATTGGTACAGCATAACAGCCTGCATGCTGCTTGCTTTCTGCTCGTCATTTAGAGGTGTGCCATCTGGCCACTTACCAGTTTCAACAGCCTGACGCAGACGCTCGTAAATCTCCGGCGTCATGCTGGCTACAAGTGCTTCTATATTCATTTAGGAAAAACGCTTTATATAAACAATTCGCGCGCGGTTTACTAAGTACCATACAAAGCCAACCACGGCGCCCAAAATAGCTAAATTGTGTTGCAAGTCACCCGGGCGAGTGCCGCCCCAATACATGAAGCCAAAACTCGCAACAAATATGAGCATAGCAATAAGCGACTGGTTCTGGATACTCGCTAATTTTTTAAATCTTTGTAAGCTTTGTTTGCGCTCTATATCTTCTGAGGTAGCGTCTCCGATTTTAAAATCGCAGTGAGGGCACGTCTTTGCTTTATCAGACGTTTTCTTATTACATGAAGGACAGTCAACTAATGCCATATGTTGCTCCTGTTTACTGGGTGCGAACTAGAAATGCTTAAGCGTCATTAAATACGCCAACATTTTACGCGGACGGGTATCATACTGAAGTTCAACACAACAATGAAGTCGATTCTGTTGAATACCCTCTTCGTTACAAAACAAAAATGCGCAGGGTGTTAACTTTTGTACAAAGTTCACCACTGCGCATTTTTAACTGCTGTCTTTTCAGTGCGCTCCTTCGTTTTAATACTTAAAAAGACGCAGTACCAACGATGGTCTAGATACTATTTTTTGTGTCGAGACCAGTAGTCGTTGACGGTTTCTTTCATTTCCTTACAAAGCAGCACGATGCCAAACAAGTTAGGAAGCGTCATTACTACAATTGCCACGGCAGAAAGCGCCCAAACAAGGGTGGTATCAGAGAATGCCGCCCAAACAAAGCCCGCAACGTAGATAACGCGATACGGCATTACAGAGCGTGGACCAAGCAAGTAGGTCATAGCGCGATCGCCATAATAAGACCATGCGATAGCGGTCGAGAAAGCGAATAACATAAGGCCGATGGATACAATGTACTGCCCTGCGTCTCCAAAGAAACCACGAGTAAAAGCAATAGTGGTTAGCGCTGCTGAGTGAACTAGCGACTTGCCGCTTACTTCAAGATTATCTTTGACCGGTTTTCCGTCGACAATCTTTAATGTGCCGGTAAACAAATCTTCACTACCTACGGCGTACTTTACATCTTCCGCTATAGAACGTGCATTAAGTAGGGTAAACCCGTCGCTTACAGCAGTGCCGTTAACAACGGTAATTGACCCTGTGTAAGGTTCAACACTGTTTCCTTCAATTTCGTTCAAATAACCATAAAGCTTGTTTACATCTGCTTGATTTGTATCGTCGTATTGGCCTGCTACGAAGTACATGTCTGAACGGTCGAATACGTTTTCGTGTTTTTCTTTCCACACCCCTGACGACAGAATAACTAAACCAGTAACAGTACAAATTAGAATGGTGTCGATGAAAGGCTCAAGTAGTGAAACCATACCTTCTGACGCAGGCTCTTTTGTTTTTGCTGCTGCGTGAGCGATTGGTGCAGAGCCCTGACCCGCTTCGTTCGAAAACAGGCCGCGGTTAACGCCACGGTTAAACGCATAAGCTAGAGAAGCCCCTAAAAAGCCACCTGCAGCTGCTGAACCAGTGAACGCATCACCAATAACTGCGGCAAAGGAAGGCCCAATGTTCTCTAGGTTTGCGAAAATCACGGCAAGTGCGCCAATAAGGTAGATTACGGCCATAACTGGAACAACCCGCGCTGTAAACGCAGCAATACGCTGTATACCGCCAAGAATTACTAGCGCCAGAAGAATACCTAATACGCTTCCTACCACCCAGGGCTCGAAGCCAAAGGTAGCTTCAATACTTTGTGCTATACCATTACTTTGTGGAAGATTGCCCGTACCGAATGAACTTACCACCGTAGCAATAGCAAAGGCTACAGCAAGCCACTTCATGTTTAGACGGCGGTCCATATAATACATGGGGCCACCAGCCATGGTGCCGTCTTCTGTCTTAACACGATATTTATGTGACAGGGTAACTTCTACAAATTTGGTTGTCATACCTAAAAAGGCTGTTACCCACATCCAAAATAGTGCTGCAGGGCCACCAAGGAAAATAGCGAAAGCAACACCTGAGATGTTACCTGTGCCTACGGTACCAGACAGTGCAGTAGTTAGTGCACGAAAGTGCGTGGTATCACCTGGATCGCTTTCTTTATCAAACTTACCGGTAACAACCTGCCAAGCGTGTTTGAAGAAACGAATTTGTGGAAACTTAAGATAAACCGTAAAGAAAAGACCTACGCCTAATAGAACATAAGGAAACCAGAACGCGCCCCCTAAGAATCCATCGAGCATAGTTAGAAAACCATATAACCCTTCCAACGTTATTCCCCTTTTTTATTATGTTTAATTGTTGTTTTATTTTAATAATTAAAAGGCCTCTTTTTGTCGAGGCCTTTTTGAAGAAGCTTTCGCTTCCTAATTCTTATTTTATTGCTCTGTTGCTTTTAGCTTTTTAACAACCGCATTCACACCAATAAGTAAATCTTCACCTAATTGGCGGCTGCGCTGTACCGACCAACCGTAGATGTCGTCTGGTACATCTGCGTTGTCTTTAAATGGCATTTCTACCGTATATGCCATGCACTTGAACTTCTCGCCTACCGCGTTTGAAGCCACGGTTAAATTAGCCTTACCCGGCTCATCTTTATCGTAGCCAAATTCGTCTTGAAACTCTGGCGTTGCATTTAACAATGCATCTTTAAAGGTGTTTTCTAGCATCTTTATAGTGTCATTGTAGCTAGGGTTACCTTCACTTCCTGCAACAAAGTTGTACGGCAATGCCTCATCACCGTGCAAATCAAGATACATATCTACACCAATTTCGCCCATTGCGTTAAGTACGTAAAGTACTTCCGGGCTTTTTTCCTGCGTAGGTGTCGCCCACTCGCGATTAAGATTGGTTCCTACAGCATTAGTGCGCAGGTGGCCACGTGCACTGCCATCTGGG
>JAXHTT010000104.1:0-13774 GCA_034190055.1 Pseudomonadota bacterium
ATGCCGAATGCCGAATGCCGAATGCCGAATGCCGAATGCCGAATGCCGAATGCCGAATGCCGAATGCCGAATGCCGAATGCCGAATGCCGAATGCCGAATGCCGAATGCCGAATGCCGAATAGCGAATAGCGAATAGCGAATAGCGAAAATTGGGCTACACAAAAAACAGCGTGTAGCCCAAAGGGGGGATTAGGCTAAACCTAGCTTCTTCTCTAGGTAGTGGATGTTAGTTCCACCCGCGAAGAAGTTTTCATCGGCCATAATGGCGCGCTGAAGCGGAATATTCGTTTTAATACCTTCAACCACAATCTCTTCAAGAGCATGGCGCATACGAGCAATCGCTTCGTCGCGGCTTTCACCATAAGTGATAAGCTTGCCTATCATTGAGTCGTAGTAAGGAGGCACGTGGTAGCCCGCGTAAATATGCGACTCCCAACGAATACCCAAACCACCTGGCGCATGGAACATATTGATTGGACCAGGGCTAGGAATAAAGGTTTGTGGATCTTCTGCGTTAATTCGACATTCAATAGCGTGGCCACGAATTTGAATTTGAGACTGATCAATTGACAGTGGCTGACCTGCGGCAATGCGAAGTTGCTCTTTAATAAGGTCAACGCCCGTGATCATTTCAGATACTGGGTGCTCTACCTGAATACGGGTATTCATTTCAATGAAATAAAATTCACCATTTTCATATAGGAACTCGAAAGTACCCGCACCACGGTAGCCAATTTCAATACAGGCTTTGCGGCAGCGATCACCAATCTTTGTTCGCATTTGCTCAGAAATACCCGGTGCAGGCGCTTCTTCAACCACTTTTTGGTGGCGACGCTGCATTGAACAGTCACGCTCACCTAAGTGAATAGCGTTACCTTGGCCATCAGCTAGTACCTGAATTTCAACATGACGTGGGTTTTCAAGGAATTTTTCCATATAAACCGTTGCATTACCAAAGGCTGCGCCCGCTTCCGCTTGCGTGGTCTCAATGGCTTTTACTAGCTCACTTTCGCTGCGAACTACGCGCATACCACGACCACCACCGCCGCCAGCGGCTTTAACGATGATTGGGTAACCAATGCGCTTAGCAATGGCTTTATTGCGCTCGGCGTCATCTGTTAGTGGTCCGTCTGAACCAGGTACACACGGAACACCTGCTTTTTTCATGGCGTTAATAGCAGAAACTTTGTCACCCATAAGGTTAATAGTTTCAGCTTTAGGTCCAATGAAAATGAAGCCGCTCTTTTCGACCGCTTCAGCAAATTCTGCGTTTTCCGCTAGGAAACCGTAACCAGGGTGAATAGCGATTGAATTTGTGACTTCGGCCGCAGCGATAATTCGCGGTATATTAAGGTAGCTTTCGGTTGCCGATGCTTTACCAATACAAATTGATTCGTCAGCCAGCAAAACGTGCTTCAAGTTTTTATCCGCAGTAGAGTGCACGGCTACGGTTTTGATGCCCAGTTCTTTACAGGCTCTCAAAATACGTAGGGCAATCTCACCACGGTTAGCAATAAGTACTTTATCTAGCATAGTTAAGCACTCGCTTATTCAATGATGAACATTGGTTGGTCGAATTCTACAGGGTCTTGGTTTTCAACCAAGATTGCCTTAACCACGCCTGCTTTATCTGCTTCAATTTGGTTCATCATCTTCATCGCTTCAACGATACAAAGCGTGTCGCCAACTTTTACTTGCTGACCAACTTCTGCAAACGGCTTTGCCGTTGGTGAAGATGCACGGTAGAACGTACCTACCATTGGAGACTTAACAACGTGACCGTCTGGCTGTGCAGGCTCTGCAGCAGGCGCTTCTGACGCCGTTGTTGCCGCAGCAGCTGGCGCAGCTTGTGGGGCAGCTTGTGGAGCAGCAGGTGCTGCAAAGCTGTAGTTCATTGGCGCTTGAACACCTGTTGGGCCACGGTGGATGCGTACAGACTCTTCGCCTTCAGTGATCTCAAGCTCGGCAATGCCTGATTCTTCCACAAGTTCGATGAGTTTTTTAATCTTTCTAATATCCATGTTCTGTCTCTGCTCTATTTTGGCGATTTCGGTAAATTGATTGCCGCAGTCAGCGCGAGCGAATAGCCCATGGCACCAAGGCCAACAATGACGCCAGCTGCAACATCAGAAAAATAGGAATGATGACGAAAGGGTTCACGGGCATGAACATTCGACAAATGCACTTCAATAAACGGGATATTGACACTTAATAATGCATCGCGAAGGGCGACACTGGTGTGCGTGAAGGCAGCAGGATTGATGATAATGGCATCAACAGTTCCCATAGCAGCGTGTACGCGGTCGATCAGTTCAAACTCTGCGTTCGACTGAAAATGCGTTAGATTCACGTTGCTCGACGCAGCCTGCGCCTGCAAATCATCTACGATGTCTTGCAAGGTTTGTGTGCCGTATTTGTCGGGTTCTCTTTGGCCTAACATGTTTAGGTTAGGGCCATTTAATAACAAAATATTCATCTAGTTTGCTGCTATCTTCGGGAAAATGTCACTGTTATTGCCATTTCAACAAAATTTTGTGACAGTTGCACGAAAAAAAGCCAATTTATTTGCTCGTTTATTGTGTTAACTTATGATTATAGTGATAGATAAAGATTTAGCAGCAAAATACTGGTCTAATCAGGTGTTTTCGAAGCAAAGTTTTCTTTTTTATTTACGTGAAATGCTAGTGCTGAATCCCAGCATGCTGCATTCTTGAGGGCATGCGATAGGAAAAGATTAGTGCGTGGTTTCAGTAGAGGCTTTTGCGAGAGAAAACGGCACACTTATGTATTTACCATGGAATTTCGCTACATAAACACCGAAGTGTAAATGGGGCAACGAAGAAAACCCCGTATTGCCGGTGTAGCCGATAAGTTGCCCTTTCTGCACGTTTTGACCACGGGTTACGACAATGCCCTTATGTTTGAGGTGGTAATATTCACCAGTTGTACCGTCGCTATGAAGAATAACCACATAGTTAGCGTACTTAGCAAACTCCGGGGTAGGCCCGCCTCTAGTTCCATCACCTTTAGTGTCTATCACTATGCCGCCACGTGACGCTAAGATAGGGGTACCCACCGGTGCTGCAAAATCGAGTGCATACCTTGATGCCCCTGAGTGACTAAAGTTACCGTTAAAGCCTTGAACAATGCGGTATTCACTAGCTGGCTGTAGCGGTGACGTGTACGGGTAGTCGTTATCATGTATGGCATCCACACGCCCTACCGTCCATTTCACACGCATCGACTGCCAAAACGCATTGGCATTGTTTACTACGCCTAGCGGCACTTTGTCATCGGTATCCAAAAACGCATTAACGTGTGCTTTCGGTTTAGGCTCACTGTTACCCGTAGGGATATGACGCAAAACATTAGAATAAAGGGTTAGTGCTACGGGCAACTCCACTTTTCTATGTACTGAGACTAGGAAAAGAGAAGAAGACGAAGGCGTAAGCTCAAAGCAAAAGCGTTTGTTATCAAAGCAGCCAGTGTTTTTTGCCGAAACAGTAAATGAAGAAAAAAGCAGTAAGCCAATTAGCAATCTGAGCCGTTTCATTTGAAACCTGTAGCGGTACAAGATGGTAAAGGCAACACCAAGTGCTGCCTTCCAACTCGAAGCGCGGCCGCGCTTTGCGCTAGTAATTTCAATTGGCGCGATCATTCTGACTGCTGTTGGCGCTAGTGCCATTGTTTAACCACTGGTTTACGTGACTGGCGAAGGCCTCTGCTTTCATAAACCCGGTAACACGAGCTTTAGTTAGCTCATCGCCGTTCTCGTCAAAGAACAAGATCGTGGGTAGACCCAGCACGGTGAAGGTATCAAAAATTTCTTGGCGCTCTGGTGTGTTATCGGTAAGGTCCATTTGCATCCATACCGTATTGCTAAGCGCAGATACCACTTGCTCATCTGGGAAGGTGTACTTTTCAAATTCCTTACAGGCAACGCACCAGTCGGCATACAAATCGACCATCACGGTTTTGCCCTGTGCGTTAGCCGCCGCTATTTTATCGCGTAAGTCTGCTAGGTCTCGAGCAACAACAAAGTCTGGATGCCCTGCGTGCACACCATCAGCCTGTTCGCCCCAAAGCCCGGTGTTAAGCCCTGCCTGATAAGTAAGACCAGCACTTCCCATAATACCCATTGCAACCATAACGGCGCGTACAAGCTTCATCAGTGAGTTCTTACTTGCGCGATTAAGTGCCCAGTAATAACCAAATAAACCAAAACCTAGCAAGCCCCACAAGAAGCCAGTGGCAGGGCTATTGTATAAACGTTCTATAAATACAATGGCTACCGCAAGCATCATAAAGCCGAAGGTAACTTTAACCACATTCATCCAGTTACCCGCTTTAGGCAGCAGCTTACCGCCCGTCATCCCGAACAGAATAAGTGGAACGCCCATACCTATACTAAGCAAATAAAGGGAAATGAAGCCTAAGGTCATATCGCCAGTTTGGGCGATGAATAACAATATGCCGGTTAGCGGCGCAGTAGTGCAGGGCGATGCGATAAGACCTGACAAAACACCCATCACAAACACACCTGCAAAGCTCCCGGGCGTTTGGTTGTTGCTCATGTGAGTGAGCTTTTCTTGATACTTTGCTGGCAGCTGAATTTCAAAACCGCCAAATAGGGCAATGGCCAGCGCCACAAATAGCACAATGAATACACCTAATACCACAGGGTGTTGTAGCCCAGCTTGGAACTGAGCGCCGGCTACCGCGACAACTAACCCAAGCAAAGAGTAGGTAATTGCCATGCCTTGAACATAAACAAAGGTTAGCCAGAATGAATGCGATGCGGTTTTAGGCTTGCCTTGACCAATAACTATGCCCGACACAATGGGATACATAGGGAAAACGCAAGGCGTGAAGGCTAAGCCAACGCCTAACGCAAAAAACAAGGCTAGAGTTAGAGCAAGGTTATCTTTATCGATAAGCTGTTGGGCTAAATCAAACTGCTCGCTTTGCGAAGAGGCCGGTGCGTTATTTGACCCCGACACCGGATCTGAATTGCCCGCTGTAACACCTCCCACTTCGTTCAAGTACACGACTTTCACCGTAGGTGGATAGCAAAGCCCAGCGTCAGCGCAGCCCTGATAGCGAATTTTAACTACGCCGTCACTGCCCGCTGATTCGATAGGCAGAGTAATAGATACGCCGTTGTAAAACACTTCAGACTCGCCGAAAAACTCATCTTCAATCATTACGCCAGTGGGGTACACAGGCTCGCCGACTTCAGCTTCTTTAGCCACAAACTTGAATTGTTTTAGGTACAGGTAATAGCCATCGGCAATATCGAAGCTTAAGGTAAGCACATCGTCGTTTTGATTGAAATCGAACGCAAACGCTTGGTCTACATCTAAAAACTGAGGTTCATCTGCAAAAGGGTCGTCAAAGGCATTGGGCACCTGTGCAAAGGCGAACGCGCTGAATAGCGACATCAAACAAAACGCTGTGAGAACATAAGCACTAAAGCGATGGAACAGCGAAGCTGATGTTGTGCCTGATAAAACAGAAGGTAAAGTCATAAAGTTACGGTTCATTATATCTATTTTGCGTTGTCGTTATTTTTATTGGAAAAACGTTTTTAACTAGCGCTGTAGCGTGGTTTGCAACCACTGACCGTAAGCGCTGCTAGCCTCGGCGTTAAGTTCTAGCCATTCAGGTACATCGTACGGATGTAGTTCACAAACCTTATCAAAAGCCTTTAATGCAAGCTGTGTGTTCGTCTTAATGATCAACTGGCACTCCGTATCGGTCTCTATCTTACCCTGCCACTCATAAACAGACTCAATCCCCTTAACAATATTCACGCAAGCTGCAAGCCTTTCTTTAACCAAGGTGCTGGCAATCAACTGCGCTGTCTTTTCATCTGGCGTGGTGCACAATACAAGCTTAATTGTCATGAACTTTTCCTACTTTATTTCGCGCCTGTTACTTTGCTAATGGGTCGATATGTAATTGACCTGAAAAGTCGCACTATTCTTTCATAGCTACAGTATATCACGGTCGTTATCGGTCGCTTTAAGTGGCTATTTAAGCGAAAGGGTGGGCACCTTTTCTTGTTATTACGTACAAAGACCCTATAACAGGTTATGAATACATGAAAGAGGATGGATTTTGCGGGTTTTATTTATATTGTTTGCCCTATTACCTATTTTAGAAATTGCGTTGCTTATTAATGTAGGCAGCGTGATTGGTGGCTGGAATACCGTTGGTCTGGTGACTCTTTCTGCCTTTATTGGTGCTTATTTTGTGAAACGTGAAGGGGTAAGCACCCTGCAAACTGCACAAGAAAAAATGCAGCGAAATGAAGTGCCTGGAAAAGAACTGGTTGAAGGATTAATGCTAGTGGTTGCGGGTATTTTACTTGTTACGCCAGGCTTTATTACTGACATCTTCGGCTTCCTTTTAGCCATGCCGGGCACCCGCCATTTCTTTGCTGCACAGGTGAGTAAGCATATGAAAATGCGCGTGGTCGCTCCGGGTATGGGCCCGGGAGCTTCAGGCTTTGGGCAAGGCCAGTCACCGTTTGGGCAAAGCCCTTTCGACGAACGCTCACGTTCACACAATAGCGATGGTGATGTGTTTGAAGGTGAATACTCGGATCGCACCACCAACGACCCAGATAAGCGCTTAAAATAACCAGCGACCGTTGACCTTTGGTGTACAGCAAAGGTCAACAGGCTCTAACCTCACTGCACCTCCCATCAGGTTATGAGCGCCGTTTATCGCGATAAACGGCGTTTACTTGCGTAGTAAAAATAAGTATTTAGCGAAAAAACCAAATTTTTTACATTTTTTTGCTTAAAAACCCTTGAAGTTATCTGGGTACTACCCCATCTATCCGTGCAGATAAGATTTTAACTGCTCAGCAATGAGCAACCCAGGCACACAACATTTAGACAGTCTGAATGTTGGTAATCACATAAACTTGAATAGTGGAATTTTCAGGAGACTTGAAAATGGCAATTCGTCCTTTACACGACCGCGTAATCCTTAAGCGCGCAGAGCAAGAAAGCAAATCTGCAGGCGGTATCGTTCTGACTGGTTCTGCAGCAGAAAAATCTACACGCGGCGAAGTAATCGCAGTAGGTAACGGTCGCATTCTTGATAACGGCGAAGTTAAAGCGCTAGACGTTAAAGTAGGCGACACCGTTATTTTCAACGACGGTTACGGCGTTAAAACAGAAAAGCTGGATGGTGAAGAAGTACTAATCCTAAGCGAAAGCGACATTCTAGCGATTGTTGAGTAATTACAACTAACGTTAAAACGAATTTTAGAGGAATTTAATCATGGCAGCTAAAGAAGTACGTTTTGGTGATGACGCTCGCAGCAAAATGCTAAAAGGCGTAAACACACTAGCTAACGCAGTTAAAGTAACACTAGGTCCAAAAGGCCGTAACGTTGTTCTAGACAAGTCTTTCGGTGCACCAACTATCACTAAAGATGGTGTGTCTGTAGCGAAAGAAATCGAGCTTGAAGACAAGTTCGAGAACATGGGCGCGCAGATGGTAAAAGAAGTTGCGTCTAAAGCTAACGACGAAGCAGGTGACGGTACAACTACTGCAACTGTTCTAGCGCAAGCAATCGTAACTGAAGGTCTTAAGAGCGTTGCAGCGGGTATGAACCCAATGGATCTTAAGCGCGGTATCGACAAAGCAGTTACAGCGGCAGTTGAAGAGCTTAAAGCTCTTTCTACTGACTGTGCAGACAGCAAGTCTATTGCGCAAGTAGGTACTATCTCTGCAAACTCTGATGCAGAAGTGGGCGATATCATTGCTCAAGCAATGGAAAAAGTAGGTAAAGAAGGTGTTATCACTGTAGAAGAAGGTCAGGCACTTCAAAACGAACTAGACGTTGTTGAAGGTATGCAGTTCGACCGCGGTTACCTATCTCCATACTTCATCAACAACCAAGAAAACGGTACTGTTGAACTAGACAACCCGTTCATTCTATTGGTTGACAAGAAGATTTCTAACATCCGCGAACTACTTCCTACCCTTGAAGGCGTAGCGAAAGCGGGTAAGCCGCTTATGATCATCGCTGAAGATGTTGAAGGCGAAGCGCTTGCTACACTAGTAGTTAACAACATGCGCGGTATTGTTAAAGTTGCAGCGGTTAAAGCACCTGGTTTTGGTGACCGTCGTAAAGCAATGCTTCAAGACATCGCTATCCTAACTGGCGGTACAGTAATCTCTGAAGAGATTGGTCTAGACCTTGAAAAAGTTCAGCTTGAAGATCTAGGTACTGCTAAGCGCGTAGTTATCAACAAAGACAACACCACTGTTGTTGACGGTAACGGCGACCAAGAAGCGATTGAAGGCCGTTGTGCTCAAATCAAAGGTCAAATTGAAGAGTCTTCGTCAGACTACGACAAAGAGAAGCTTCAAGAGCGTTTAGCTAAGCTTTCAGGCGGTGTTGCAGTAATTAAAGTTGGTGCAGCAACTGAAGTTGAAATGAAAGAGAAGAAAGACCGCGTAGAAGATGCACTACACGCAACGCGCGCAGCGGTTGAAGAAGGTGTGGTACCTGGTGGTGGTGTAGCACTAGTTCGCGCAGCAGCCAAACTTGCTGACCTTACTGGCGACAACGACGACCAAACTGTAGGTGTTAAGCTTGCACTACGTGCAATGGAAGCGCCTCTACGTCAAATCTCTATCAACTCAGGTGCAGAAGCATCAGTAGTTGTTAACGAAGTGAAGAACGGCGACGGTAACTACGGTTATAACGCAGGTAACGACACTTACGGCGACATGCTAGAGATGGGTATTCTTGACCCAACTAAAGTAACGCGCTCTGCACTACAGTTCGCATCTTCAATTGCTTCACTAATGATCACTACTGAAGCAATGGTAGCTGAACTACCTAAAGAAGAAGCAGC
This sequence comes from Pseudomonadota bacterium, assembly GCA_034190055.1. Taxonomy (GTDB): domain Bacteria; phylum Pseudomonadota; class Gammaproteobacteria; order Enterobacterales; family Alteromonadaceae; genus Alteromonas. Next base: position 8,887 of record JAXHTT010000104.1, read on the forward strand.
AGCTCCTGCAATGCCTGATATGGGCGGCATGGGCGGAATGGGCGGCATGATGTAATCCCCCCTAAGCTTAACGCTTAAAAGGAAGGCGCTACTCGTTGAGTTAGCGCCTTTTTTATATCTATCACTCCGCCAAGGGTGAACGAATTAGTTCTTAAAAATTATCTCTACTCGATGGGCCGTGATATCCAACGCTCTCGGCATATAATTGCCTTAAAATACTCTTCTGGCTATCGACAATTTGGCTTTAGTTGCACGATAGACATACCTTCCTTTATACGTGCTCACCGCGCGGAAAAAACTAACTAGAAAGCGCAATAAACTTAGCTATGGCTATATGTCTCTTTTGTCTTTAATGTCATATAAAATCACACATAGTGTGAAGTAAATAAAGTTGTTAAAAAATAACTAATTGAATCTCAAAGTAATTACTTTAGCAAAAAGGTTTAATAAAAGTATACAAAAGTATAATGGATAAAATGAAAGTGAAATCCATACTTTTTGAGTTAAATATGAAAAAAAATTAATTTAAATGGTCAGCTTTATGGGCTTCGGAGAGCGGTTTAAGCTTCAATTTTTTTAAAGGATTAGTGATTGCAGCCAAACGTGTAATAGTTTCATTGAAATATGCATCTCTGTCAGTCTTATGATTTGGTTATTGAAAAGGCAAAAAAATTAAACGTAGAGGTAAAACTGATGGGTGTAATGACATGGCTAGAAGACTTTTCTTCTGCGACTGATGCGAAGCAGGCTCAGCGAAATAAACAAGCGCTGAATGCAACAACGTGCTGCATAATGATGGCAGATGCCAATCGCAATATAATTTTTGTAAATGATGCTGTTCAAAAACTATTGAAAGACAACGAGTCTAAACTCAAGGCTGTTTTACCTAACTTTTCGGCTTCCAATCTAATCGGGCAAAACATCGATCAGTTTCATAAGAACCCCTCTCATCAGCGCAATGTGTTGGCTGAACTTAAAACCACAATGGTGTCTTCCGTAACTATCGGTGATTTGATATTTAAGCTCACGCTCACCCCTCTTTTTGATCAATCAAACAAAAACATTGGGACTATGGTTGAGTGGGTAGATCAATCTGAGCTATTAATTAAAACAACCATGCTCAATGTTCTTAACAAGGCACAAGCTGTCGTTGAATATACAGCGGATGGTGTTATTCAAAATGCTAATAGTAAATTTCAAGAAATAACGGGATTTGATGATTCAAATCTGGTTGGAAATCATCATAAAACATTGTGTACAGCGAACGAGAAAAAATCTGAGGCCTATTCTGAATTCTGGAGAGAATTACGTAACGGTAATGAGCAAGAAGGCGAATACTGCATAGTGAACAGTAATGGTGAAGAAGTTTGGTTACAGGCATCATTTAACCCTGTTATGAATGAAGCGGGTAAAGTAATAAGAATAGTACAGTTTGCAAGCGACATTACAGAAGCAAAATTAAAAAATGCCTATTTTGAAGGCCAGATAGATGCGATTAATAAAGCGCAGCCTGTAGTTGAGTTTGATATGGGCGGAAAAGTCTTGCATGCCAACGACAACTTTCTTTCAATGATGGGCTATAGTCTCGAGGAAGTTAAAGGACGTCATCACAGTTTGTTTGTTGACGAAGATTTTAAGCGAAGCATTGAATACAGCCAGCTATGGGACCAGCTCCAAGACGGTATGCTGGTAAGTGGTGAATTCAAACGTGTAGGTCGAGGGAGTAAGGAGGTATGGGTTCAAGCTTCATACAATCCTATATTCGATCTAAGCGGCCGTGCATATAAAGTCGTACAGTATGCCGTCGACATTACAGGTAGAAAGCAGGCTATAAACGACATAAAAGCCACGATGGGTGAGTTAGTCAAAGGCAATTTGAACTGCAAGATAGAACACAAATTTGAAGGTGAATTTGAAGTTCTTGGCAACGCAATAAATCAATTCGTTGAACAAATGTCTAACACGATTGGTGCAATTTACACGGCAGTTGAGACTATCAACACTGCTTCAAGGGAGATTGCGACAGGTAATTCAGACCTCTCAAGCAGAACAGAACAGCAGGCTTCCAGTCTAGAGGAGACTGCGTCGAGTATGGAGGAATTAACCGGTACGGTTAAGCTCAATGCTGAAAATGCGGCGCAAGCAAATGGGTTAGCATCCCAAAGCTGCGGCGTGGCAACCCAAGGTGGAGAGCTTATCAGTCAAGTCGTTGATACCATGTCACTCATCAATGAATCAGCTCAAGAAATTTCAGACATTATTGGTGTTATTGATGGCATCGCCTTTCAAACCAATATTTTGGCCCTGAATGCTGCAGTCGAAGCAGCCAGAGCGGGTGAACAAGGGCGTGGCTTTGCAGTTGTAGCTTCTGAAGTGAGAAGTTTGGCTCAACGTTCGGCAGAAGCTGCAAAAGAAATCAAAGAGCTAATCTCTAACTCAGTAAACAAAATAGAGAGTGGGAACACGCTTGTTAGGCAGTCTGGTGAAACAATGCAAAACGTCGTAGAGTCGATAAAGCGGGTGAACGACATTATGACTGAAATTGCTGCGGCTAGTTCTGAGCAGGCCTCAGGCATTGAAGAAGTGAGTAAAGCCATTGTGCAAATGGATGAAATGACGCAGCAAAACGCAGCACTTGTTGAAGAAGCTGCTGCCGCAGCAGAAAGTCTACAGCATCAAGCGGGTAACTTATCGCAAAAGGTATCCATGTTCAGTGTTGCTACGAGACCTATTGAAATGCAAGCACCTGCTATATCGTCAGTAAGTAACAACCAGAAACTAGAAGATAAAACGGCTGGTCATCTGAATTTGTTAGATACAAAAAAAGTGCTTAAACCAAACATACCTGCCTCAAGTGAGTGGGAATCGTTTTAAATATTTATCCACAAGTCTTAGCTAGTCTTAACATTAGCTAAGACTTTTGTGATTTTCAAAATAGGGCTATCAGCCAGGTTTCTGCATGGGGTGGTACGTCAAGACGTTGAACTGACCAATAGAATGTGAGTGGTTTACTGGGGTATAATTAACAAACAACATTTAAACCCTATTAACTTCGATACACACTAGGTCCAACACATGGCAACGGCATCCGCACTTCACATTTTGGTAAAAACAGAGAAAGAAGCGCTTTCTATTTTGGAGCAGATTAAAAAGGGTAAAGACTTTGCGACGTTAGCAAAGCGTCATTCCAAATGTCCGTCGGGTAAGCGTGGCGGCGATCTTGGTGAATTCCGTAGAGGCCAAATGGTGAAAGCTTTCGACGATGTGGTATTTAAAAAAGACGTGCTCAAAGTACACGGGCCGGTGAAGACCCGTTTCGGCTACCACCTTATTAAAACGCTCTATCGTAGTAACTAAAACCACCGTCTCTTATAACCAAAGCCGCTTAACACCAAAACGGCTATAGCCGAAGTAAGCCCGGTACATTCTATAAGCGTTTAAAGTATTTATTGGCTAGTTACTTTGTTAATTGCCTGGCTCCCATTTTTCACCGCATACTGAATTTTTGGTAAATATGGCGTACGGGCTGCTGGTGTCGTGCAGTGAACTGCGTAGCGCTGCGCCGTGATCTACCGTAATAAAAGGTGTGTCAGAGGCTTTGCCTTGTTCATTTAGCATAAAATAGTCGCTTGAGTAGCTTGTTAGCATCATGCGATTGTCGTAACCCATATCGCTTAAGCGAACCCGAGTTATGGCTTTAAATTTAGCGTCGGGGTTAGAAAGGCCTACAATCTTCTTAAAAAAGTAGCCTTTATCAGACTGCAGCTGGGAAAAACCATTTAACGTATTTATTAGGGTTTTTAAATCTATTGCTTCGCGCTGCAGCATAAAGTCGTGCTGGATGGCATTGCCATCTTTTCTAAGGCTGTCTTTCGACGGTGCTTTACCAGCAGTATAGGCCTGCTCTGCTTCCAATGAAGAAAGGTGCGCTTGCCCTGCTTCTGAATAGTGAACCAGTGCGCTTGTATTCACGTTTACGTAGTAGTCGCTGATCCCCGCAGGTACCACTTCAAATAGCATGACATCTGGGGTTACGGCGCCGCGCTCTTCGGGCGTTTGTGGGCCTTTAGCTACGCACTTGTCAGAAATGAAATAGTAATATTGGCCAGCTTCAATGGCGAAAGCTGTATTAGACAGCATCGCGCAAGTGGCCAGAAATAGTAGCCTGTGCTTAACTGCCGTTAAAGTACTGCCTATTTGCATATCAAAGACGCCTTATTGTTTAATGCATTTATAATTAAGACATCATTGTAAGGGCTTAAATAACAAAGGGCGAGAAAACGAGGAAAAATGACGTTGGCTATCTTTTTGCGTTGTCTGCGCTTTCTAACCTTTCAATCTCTTTCCAAAGTGTCTCAGACTCAGCCGTTAGCAGCGAATACGTTTTGATATCGCCATTTCGTTGTGCATGCATGGCTTTCTCTAATAAAGCATCGTATTGCTTGCGCATTTTTTTTGTTGGGTTGTTTTTGAAAATTCCAAACATGTTGAATGTCTCCTTGCTGTGGTCAGCGGTATAACGCTGCGAGATTATGTTTCGATCACTAACTTTGATTAACAAATTTCCATAAACCTGAATAGAGCTTTCATTTTTTTATCGCGCCATTGTTCGCTTCGAAGATTTTATAAAGCTTTCCCAAAAGCAGCGATCAATGTTTACTTTTGTGTAAAAAGTGAACATGTCTTTATTTATTCATATAGTGAATGAGAATTAATAGAACACATTTATCGCCTGTATGCCATTTCTATATAAATATTAGTTATGACTCGTAAGCAAATGATACTAGTGATGTATGCCCATATAGCGTAGTTTTGCCCTTATTTTTCAAGCGAAATAAGGGCAAAACTACGCTATATGGGCATACATCACTAGTATCATTTGCTTACG
>JAXHTT010000105.1:0-13610 GCA_034190055.1 Pseudomonadota bacterium
GCTAGACGCAACAAACCCGCTGAATCCGATTCTACTTAAAATGGATGCCTTGCTGCTGTCATTAGATAACGCAATCAGTGCGTTAAGAATAGCTTGTCTATCGACTTCTGCCATGTTCGGGACAACAAAGCGCACTTCCAAAGCGACAAATTATTTATTGGCTATTATCCCACTGGCGAAGACAGCCACAATATCTTGTATGTAAAGCTAGACCAACCGCTAGATGCAATGCAGAGAAAAACGCTGGAAATGTTTGCATCCAACGTGGCAGTAATTTTCCAGAATCTTACTCAGAAAGAAGATATTCAAAAAACGCAGAAAGAACTCATCATGGTGCTTAGCGACGCTATCGAGATGCGAAGCAAAGAAACCGGTGGACACGTTAGGCGCGTTATTCTGATGACAGAGTTTCTTGCAGAAAAACTGCATATGAGTCGAGAGTTCATAGACACGATTCGATACTCCGCAGCCCTTCATGATGTGGGTAAAATCAGCATACCTGAGACCATATTGCATAAGCCGGGAAAACTCGATCCCGAAGAATGGGAAATAATGAAAACCCACGCGCAGAAAGGCTATGACCTGCTTGCCGATTCTGATCGCATCGTTGCAAAAATGGGCGCAATAATTGCCAAGACCCACCATGAGAGATGGGACGGTAAAGGCTACCCCGACGGACTTGCCGGAGATAACATCCCTGTTGAAGGGCGCATAATGGCTATTGTTGACGTGGTCGACGCCCTGCTTTCTAAACGCTGCTACAAGCCTGCATGGAGCGTTGATGAGGTAAAAGCTTACCTTCAAGAGAACGCGGGTAAACAGTTCGACCCGCTAATCAGCCATATAATGCTAGAGCACTTCGATAGAATACTTGAGATCCGTGCCACAGAACCGGACGAAGATGAATGAAAGAAACCTTAGAGTTAATTTTACTACGCGTTAGCCAAAGCCCAGACATCGATAAAGGTGAATTAGACATTGCTTCTAGGCTAATCATCAACTCAGTGTGTGAAGGTTTGGAAATTACTCGAGCGGGTATTTGGTTATATGATGAAAACCAAACTCTTGTGCAGTGCACATTGCTTATAGACAAAGGCAATGATCTTGATAACGAGAGTTTAGTGCTCACACGAAGAGATTTTCCTCATTACTTTGAGGCACTCGACTCAGGTAGAACAATCGCCGCCCATGACGCGCTAACTGATGTAGCGACGTTTGAGTTTGCTGAAGTGTATCTAACGCCCTTGGGTATAAGCTCTATGCTTGATGTCCCTATTCGCCACCGCGGGAAGATGATAGGGATAATCTGTTGTGAACACCAAGGTCAAGCTCGAGAGTGGCTTGCCGATGAAATGGTGTTTGCGGCTTCGCTTGCCGACCTCTACGGGCGAGCAGTAAGTGCTAACGAACGGGCCGACTATGAGCAACAGCTTATAGAGGCTAACCAGAATCTAGAGCAAAAAGTAAAAGATCGCACTGCCGAGCTTGAGGCTGCCCAAGAAAAGCTTGTTGAATCAGAAAAAATGGCCGCTTTAGGAAATCTGGTAGCAGGCATTGCCCACGAAGTTAATACACCGTTGGGTATTGCGCTTACCTCTGTGAGTAACTGCAAAGAAGAACTAAAAGAGATTTATCGAGATTTCGAAAATGGTGAGTTAACAGAAGAAGGTTTTAAAGACTTTGAGGCGGTATGCTCTGAGGGTTTATCACTAGCGGAAACCAGTTTAATGCGGGCCGCGAACTTAGTTCAAGACTTTAAGCGAACTTCAGCAGACCAAACCTCGCTGGAAATTGAAGAAATCGCGCTGGATGAGTATATACCACGAGTTTGTAACCCGTTAAAACCTATGCTTCGAAAAGAGCAAATAGAGCTTAGTATAGATGTTACTCCAGATTTAGTAATCACTACCTGCCCTGGTATTATTGCACAGTTACTTACGAACTTGATATCGAACGCACAGCGTCATGCCTTTGGACCATCAGTAAACAACGAAGCGAATGAAGTTGCTGTAAGCTGTAGCCAAAGTGACAAAGGTGTTGTAATAAGCGTTCAAGACAACGGGAAAGGCATTCCGGAAGAACTTCATAAGAAAGTGTTTGAGCCTTTTTATACAACAGCTCGTGACAAAGGCGGCACCGGTTTGGGCTTAAATATCTTGTACAATCTTGTTCGCCAAAAATTTAACGGCGAAATCGATTTAGTTTCGTCGCCTGGTGAGGGAACCACTGTAACAGTTTGTATACCTGTCGAGAGTTAATGCAGTTACCGCCCTATTGCCCATTTGTTTTGGTGTAAACTGACGCAACAAGCGCGACATAGTTTAAATGTCGCGCTTACGACAGACCCAAAGCTTCACAATGGGCAAGCTGAGTTTAAAAATATAATAAGGCTTTTCGTGATGCAGCTTTCAGAATGGCGTAGCTTAGGCCGATTTCTAAACGTTAATGATCAGCAAATTTTCTACACTACCCAAGGCGAAGGGCCCGTGCTGTTGTTAATTCATGGATATCCTACCGCGAGCTTTGACTGGGTGAAATTATGGCCTGCACTTACTCAGAAATTTCATTGCGTATCACTCGATATGCTGGGATTTGGTTTTAGCACCAAAGCGCCAACAAAATACAAAATAAAAGAACAAGCCTCGGTGATAGAAGCCTTGATAGAGCATCTTCAAATTACGCATGCTCACGTTCTATCTCACGATTACGGTGATACCGTTGCGCAGGAATTAATGGCCCGTCAGTTAGACGGCAACCTCTCATTTCGTATGGAGTCGCTGCATTTGCTAAACGGCGGCCTTTTTCCTGAAACCCATCAAGCATTACCCATTCAAAAGCTGCTGCTTTCCCCTATTGGCGGCCTGCTAATTCCTTTTTTAAGCAAAAACGCCATTCGAAAAAGCATGCACAACATCTTTGGCCCAAATACGCCCCCTTCAGACCAGGACATCACTGATTTTTGGGCGCTTATTACTGAAAACAATGGCCACAAATACATGCATTTGCTTTTGGACTATATGAAACAGCGCAAGCAATACAGAGAGCGTTGGGTAGGTGCACTTCAAAATGCTGACGTTCCGGTACGGCTAACCGCTGGCATGGCTGATCCTATTTCTGGCGCACACATGGTGACTAGATATAAAGAACTCATACCCAAGCCTGACACAGTAGAACTTGCTGATATAGGCCATTACCCGCAAATTGAAAGTGCTGAATTGGTTTTAGAGTCGATTTTTGGATTTATTGAAGATTAAGTGCGTGGGTGTCGCTTTGAAGAGAGAAGTTGATCGGTGTGAGAGGATTTGAAGTTTACCTGATCACACTCCATAGCAACATATAGTAATACTCCCGTCAGAGCGACACTATATGTGTTATACATAGCATTACTATTAGAGTGCAAGAATCAAGTCTGAGCTAGTCGTTACTCGTCATGGTGTCTCTTGATTAATAATTTGGTTCTTAACTGTGGGCTATCAGCACTTTGCACAGTGGCTCATTAATGTAATAGTTGGCGCGGCCGATTTTCTGTTTGGTTAAAAAGCCGTGTTCTACTAGTTGCTCTAAATATTTAGTGGCGGTTATTCGCGTTACCCCTAGCTCATCAATAATAAAATCGATTTTGGTATAGGGGTGATAAAACAGATTACTGAGTAAATCCTGGCTATAAATTTTAGGCAGTTGTTCACGAATCCCGTGCTTAACTTCTGCCATCAGTCTCTTCATTTCGGTAATCAGTGAAATGGTGTTTTTTGCTGTGTCGATAACGCCGTCAAGCATGAAGGCTATCCAGGGTTCCCAGTTTGCGGTGTCCCGAACGGCTTGCAAATTACTATAGTAATCAGCTTTGTGCTGAATAATAAAACGGCTTAAGTAGAGTACTGGCAGGTTAAGCAAGTCTTTAATCACCAGGTACAAAATATTCAGGATCCGCCCTGTGCGGCCATTGCCGTCGTAAAATGGGTGAATGCTTTCAAACTGATGGTGGATGATGGCCATTTTTACCAGCGGATCTGCATCACATAACTCATCGTTATTAATAAACTGCACTAGGTTATCCATAAGCGCTGTTATATCGTCTGCATGTTGAGGCGGGGTATACACAACCTCACCCGTGCGGGCATTTTTTAAATCTGTGCCGGGTAGCTTGCGTAAGCCAGCGTTGTTGTGTTCCAGGTTTTGCTGGATGGCGAGAATGTCACTTAAGCGAATGAACTTACTTTGCCGTGCTGTTTGAAAGCCCTGCTTTAATGCTACCGCGTAATCCTGCACTTCTTTGGTTGCAGGGCTAGTAATGGCTTCTTCAAATAAGTTGGCTTTATAAAGCTCGTCATGCGTGGTTACAATATTTTCCACTTCCGAGCTGTCTTTGGCTTCTTGTAAAGCCAACGTATTGATTAGTATTGCTTCATTGGGAATGCTGGCGGCAACCCCCTTTAATTCGGCCAGATATCGGTGAGCTTCAGCCACCTTTTTGAGTACTGCGCGGGTTTCCCACTGCTCTATATTATCAAGTGGCAACAACGGGATAGATGCAGTCATGATTAATATTATGTCCTTATTTATACATTTAGATCTGTATATATATAAATTTTATAAAAAATTATACATATACTGTACAACATGTATAGTTTTTCAGTTTATTTATACATATAAGGTTTATACACTCTTGGGAGGTCAGATTGAATTATCCAGTTTTTCACTCCGCCCAACTCTGCTGTGCAAATAGGCTTTTTACGCACTCTCCATCAATAATTACTTCGTGAAATAGTTATTTTGCCAAGCACTCAAACCATTTGCGCTGTGCGGGCAACCAATTGTAACGTTTATGTATTCTCAGCCTAGCCTATGCAACACGTTGCTCAAAGAGTATCAATGCCTCTCCGAATGCTGCGCGGCGAATATGGCCAATGATGCTTTTGCTGCAATATCCTGGTTAGTAAGGTTGCGCACCGCGCTTCGTAGTTTAGCTTCTAAGTATCCTGCACTATCAAGTAATAGCCTAATTCTTTCAGTTCATCGCGAGATTTATCTACCACTACCGCAAGAGCTGCACATTGGTAAAACTGCTCCTTTATGATCAGGTTGGAGCTGTCTAGATAATCTTCTGGCTTTTAGTGAACACCTTAGCTTTGGGCTCGACGCTCCAGAAACCGTGTAATTCATCCAGTTCTTGCTTGATTACTAGTTTTCTCTCGGCTTTTTTACGGGCTTTTCGCATTACGCGCGTCAAAGCCTTAGCGAAGACCTTGACGCCTTGGCTACAACCGATAGTGGCAACGTGGCGCTTTACACGAAACAACGGGATCACTGAAGGCTTCCACAACAAAATGGAAATGATATCAAGAAGAGCGTATGGTTTTAGAAAAATTTGAAAATTATCGAATAAGAGTGATGACCCATTGTGCTATGCCGGTTACCGGATGGGATGGTGTTATTAATCGTGTAAGGTGAATGCTGATCCCCCGTTTATGAGGTAGAGCCAAGCTATAACAACAACCACTGTATAATGTGACAATTATGGGACAGTTTTGGGACGCTTATTTTACGAGCAATCAATGAATGGGGGTAAGTCATTGAAAAATGGGAGAAGTTGGTCGGTGTGAGAGGATTTGAACCTCCGACCCCTGACACCCCATGACAGTGCGCTACCAGGCTGCGCTACACACCGACCGAAAGAGCGAGTAAGTCTACTTAAATTTGTTCACAATGCAACGAGAATTAGCAATAAGCCTGTTTAAGCGCTCAATTGCTAACCACCTTTGCAAATTTCTGCATTAAAACACCTAGTTGCCGTTTTTTTTGATATCAGGCTAACGTAACGTAGCACACTGCAGTTACAACTAAGGCCACCAGCACGTTCAGCATTATTCCCTCTCTTGCCATGGTTTTAATATCGAACTTTTCGGTTGAATATGCGATAGCGTTCGGTGCTGTCGCTACTGGCAGCATAAAGGCACAACTTGCGCTTATGGCCGCCGGTATCATAAGTAATTTAGGGTCAACGCCTACCGCCAGGCCTGCTGCGGCCAATATTGGCATTAGCAATGTAGACGTTGCTGTGTTTGAAGTAATTTCCGTTAGGAAAGTCACGAATAAGCAAATACCCAGTACGAGTAACAACACAGGCAAGGTTGCAAGACCTGTCAACCAAGAGCCCATTAATACGCTTAAACCCGACGACATAAACGCTTTTGCAATACAAATTCCGCCTGCAAATAGTAGTAGCATTCCCCAAGGAATATCGTTTGCCGTTTCCCAATTAAGTAGCTTGTCGTTGTTGCCTTTTGCGTCTATTTCACCGTGGTCATTGCCGCTATTGGTGAAAAACATGGCGGCAACGCCTGCAACGGCTATAGTGCTATCACTGACGGTAGTTACGCCTATCCATGCAGTCCAAAAAGGTCTAAATATCCATGCCATTGCAACCGTACCGAAAATGGCGAGTACACGCTTTTCTGCTTTAGTCCATGCGCTAGGTACAGGCAAATCTATGTTGCCCACTTCTTTAATTCCTCGCGCTAACCACAAGGCCATAATAGGCACACCTAAAACAACAATCGGTACCCCAGTTTTCATCCATTCAATAAAGCTGTATTCCATACCTTGTGTTTCTTCATACACGCTCATGAAGATAATATTAGGCGGAGTGCCAATGGGCGTCCCTACCCCGCCCAAACTTGCTGAATAAGCAATACCTAGAATAAGGGCAACGCCAAATCGGGGGTTATCGACCGCATTGATAATGGCAATGGCCATAGGCAACATCATTAAGACCGTGGCGGTGTTACTAATCCACATACTAAGGACGGCGGTGGTGAGCATAAAGCCCAGTACCAGTTTAAGCGGGCTGCCGCTGCCTGTTACACGCAGCATGTAAATAGCAAATCGCTTGTGCAAATTGGCACGTTCAAGCCCTTTTGAAAGCATGAAAGCTGCCATTAATAGGATAATGACATGACTTCCTAAGGCAGACGCAGCTTCGCTATGCGACAGCACGCCGAATAATGGAAATAACGCGAATGGCAGAAGCGAAGTAGCGGGAATGGGGAGCGCTTCGGTTACCCAAAGTACAGCTACAAAAAGGGTGATCGCAGCGGTAAATATAATTTCGCTAGGCTGATTTACAGCCCACAAGCCCATACCACTAAGAACAGAGGCGATAAACGCGAAAAGAATAATAGTGTTCTTACGTGTTGGCTTTCTTTGCTGAATATCTGAAGAAGGTTCAGGGTTTGTGTGCATTGCGCTTCCCGTTACTAATCGCTTTATTATAAGTGCTAGGGCCTTAGCTTTAGGCCCTAATTATTGCTCTTATATTTTCTATCAGTAATTAGCGGGAAACGCACGAGGCTTTTCCAAAAAAGTTGATTTTAGGTTTTTTTACTTATTTTCATCGTCAGACGAAATACGGCTTGCAACTGCGCCTGCTTGGCCTTTGTATTTCGCATCAACTCTTGCGTTGTATGGTTTTTCAGCTGGTGCTGATAACACTTCAAAGCTTAGTGCGCCTATTTTCATCTTAGGGCGAAGCGCTAAGGGTAATTTACCGCTGTTATAAAACTCAAGAACGATGTTACCAGACCAACCTGGGTCGATTCTATGCGCCGTCACATGAACCATTAAGCCTAAACGCGCGAGTGAAGAACGCCCATCTAGCCAACCAACGATATTGTCCGGCAGCGTTACTGACTCGTGAGTAATAGCAAGCGCTAGTTCACCAGGGTGTAGAAAGAAGGCTTTACCCTCTTCTAGTTCAATTTCGTCGCTCATTACGTGGTCGAGCGCTTCTTGTACCTGCGCTTTTGGACCACTTAAATCGATAAACGGTGCTTGATGGTCTTCAAACACACGAAATTTGTTACCAAGGCGGATATCTACCGTTACACCGCTAATCTGATCATAATTAGGTGTAGGTTCAATTTTTATTTTCCCATCTTGAAGATGTTGGTAGATATCGCGGTCGCACAAGCGCATGGTGTATTCCTCATTTCGTTAGGCCGCTATTATGCGTATGTCACCGCATGCATTCAACTGCTCAAAGGCTTGTTTTATCTGCTTTTGCGCAATTTTTATAAAGTTTTAGCCAATTTTGAATTTAAGCGCCAAAACTTGCCTCTATTTTTCCTTGGTTCAGCATCTCATTAGGCTTTAAACCAAACATACAACACTATTGTGCGTCACCTGTTATTGCTTAACCCACTCTTTCTCAATCATTCCCCTTTTTCAATCTTTCCCAAGAATGCCAATTGGGTCGCCTTTAATGTGTTTAACCGCCCCTTTGCGTGGCTCAACGGTAAGGGCTAATTGCATAGACAATGCCCTCGCAGCCTCACGATAGCTTTCGCTTAAAGCACTGTCAGGCGAGGCCAGTAACAACGGAGTACCTGCATCGCCATGTTCGCGAATATGAATATCAAGCGGTAGCTGCCCTAACAGTGGCAAACCATGGCGCTCAGCCAGTGCCTCACCACCGTCTTTTGCAAATACATAGTCTTTGGTACCGCAGGCTCTGCATTGGTAATAGCTCATGTTCTCGATAAGCCCAAGTACTGGCACATTGACCTTTTCAAACATGCTTATGCCTTTTTGGGCATCGGCTAGCGCTAAGTCCTGCGGCGTAGTTACTACCACAGAAGCGGTTAAGGGCACTTGTTGTGCCATCGTAAGCTGAATGTCGCCGGTACCGGGCGGCATATCAACAATTAAATAGTCGAGTACAGGCCACAAGGTTTCGTCTAATAACTGCTTTAATGCCCTGCTTGCCATTGGTCCGCGCCATACGGCCGCGTCTTCTTGCGGTACTAAATAACCTATGGAGTTTGCTACCAGCCCATGTCCCATAAGGGGCTGCATGTGCTTATTGTCTTCACTTTCAGGGTGTGCGTCAGGGTTCCCCAACATAATAGGAATAGACGGCCCGTAAATGTCAGCATCTAAAATACCTACTTTCGCGCCTTCTTGCATAAGCGCAAACGCAAGGTTGATACTGGTTGTAGATTTGCCCACACCACCTTTGCCCGAGGCTACTGCAATAATATTTTTGATATTAGTAACAGTGGCCACTTCAGTTTCGCCACTGGCGACGTTTTGCTTAAAAGTAAGCTTATCGGCACCTAATTTACCTTTTAGCTGGTTAAGCACTTCTTGTTTAAGCGTATCTAACTGTGTAGCAATGCAAAATGGCAAAGTAACCGTAACGCCTGCATCTTCATTTTCTGGCTGACTAAAAGCACACCAAGGTAAGGTATCGTCTACGTCTAGCGAGAAATACTTGGCTAAAATAACAGCAACCTTTTGCTTTAGCGGCTCTGCTTTGCGAGAAAAGAACATAAAATGCCTTACTAGTAGTAGAATTGTTTGAATTACGAGATGCAAAAAACGCGGTTTTCCGCTAGTATTTGCAGCCATTTTGAAACGCAAAGAATCAATAACGTCATTATGTCAGAAAAACGCCGAATTCTGGTAACCAGTGCGTTGCCATACGCAAATGGTTCTATTCACTTAGGTCATTTGCTAGAACACATTCAAACCGACATCTGGACTCGTTTTCAGCGCCTTCGCGGAAACGAATGTTACAGTGTTTGCGCCGACGATGCACACGGTACACCGGTTATGCTTAAAGCCCAAGAGCTTGGCATTACACCAGAAGAAATGGTGGCTAGAACCCGTGCTGAACACCACCAAGACCTTGTTGATTTTCACGTTGATTACGACAACTACTATGTAACCCATTCGCCAGAAAACAAGGCATTGTGTGAAGAAATTTACACTCGTCTAGATAACGCGGGCTACATTAGCAAGCGCACTATTAACCAACTGTTCGACCCTGAAAAAGAAATGTTCCTGCCAGATCGTTTCGTTAAGGGTACTTGCCCAAGCTGTGGCGCAGAAGATCAAAACGGCGATAGCTGTGACGTATGTGGCGCAACGTATAGCCCAACAGAAGTAAAGAACCCGCGCAGCGTGGTATCGGGTGCTACACCAGTACTACGTGAGTCTGAGCACTTCTTCTTTGACCTGCCAAAATTTGAAGGCATGTTAAAAGAGTGGATCCGCTCAGGTGCCCTTCAAGAAGAAATGGCTAACAAGCTGCAAGAATGGTTCACTGAAGGTCTTCAGCAGTGGGATATCAGCCGTGATGCGCCTTACTTCGGTTTTGAAATTCCAGGTGCACCTAACAAGTTCTTCTACGTGTGGGTAGATGCGCCAGTTGGCTACATGGCTAGTTTCAAAAACTTCTGTGACCAGAATAACCTAGAATTTGATGACTTCTGGAAAGCAGACTCAGAGGCTGAGCTTTATCACTTTATTGGTAAAGATATCACCTACTTCCACTGCCTGTTCTGGCCTGCGATGCTAGAAGGTGCCGGATACCGCAAGCCTACGGGCGTGAACATACACGGTTTTGTAACCGTAAACGGTGCGAAAATGTCAAAGTCGCGCGGTACCTTTATTAAAGGCCGTACTTACCTTGACCATTTGAACCCAGAATATCTGCGTTACTACTTTGCGTCTAAGTTAGGCGACGGTGTTACCGACATCGACCTTAACTTTACAGACTTCGCACAAAAAGTGAATTCAGACTTGGTAGGTAAAGTGGTTAACATTGCAAGCCGCTGTGCAAGCTTTATCACTAAGCGTTTTGACGGAAAGCTGTCTGAAAACGTGATTGAGCCAGAACTTATTGCTGAGTTCCAAAACGCATCTGAAAGCATTGCTGCACTATTTGAGAAACGTAAGTACCACCAAGCTGTGCGTGAAATTATGGCCCTTGCTGATAAAGCAAACCAGTTCATTGACAACAATGCACCTTGGGTAACCATTAAAGACGAGACTAAGCAGCAGTTCACACACGATGTGTGCTCGCTAGGTATCAACATGTTCCGTCTGTTGGTTATTTACTTAAAGCCTGTACTGCCAGTACTTGCAGAAAAAGCAGAAGAATTCCTAAACGACTCGTTTGATTGGAATTCACTGCAGACCCTATTGAAAGGCCACGCCATCAACAAATTTAAGCCTATGATGCAGCGTGTAGAAATGGAGAAAATCGACGCCATGGTTGAAGATTCAAAAGAAAGCCTAGCGCCAGCTGCACCGGCTATCGACCCAGACAGCCCGCTTGCTAAAGACCCTATCAGCGACACTATTTCGTTCGATGATTTCGCGAAAGTAGATTTACGTATTGCCCGTATTGCTAACGCAGAACACGTAGAAAAAGCAGACAAGCTTTTACGTTTAGAGCTAGATTTAGGCGGCGAAACTAAGCAAGTTTTTGCTGGTATTAAGTCGGCCTACTCGCCTGAAGCCCTAATCGGTAAGCATACTGTAATGGTAGCGAACCTTGCACCTCGTAAGATGCGTTTCGGCTTAAGTGAAGGCATGGTGTTAGCGGCAGGCCCAGGTGGCGACGAGCTATACATTCTTGAGCCGCACGAAGGTGCAAAGCCTGGTATGCGCGTTAAGTAAGCCATTATAATAAGAACCATGGTTTAGGACTGGGTTTAGGCCCTCCTAAACAACAAAGCCACGGCGGGGTTAAACCTTTCGTGGCTTTTTTTATTGGCTCGTACATTCAAAAATGACTAGCTTCAAAATTAGCGGCCTGAACGATTCACCGCAGACGTTCTTACACTGGCCCCCACCGCCGAAAAACGCGGCTTTAAATTGCGTTTAGGTTTTATGGCCGTCATCGGGATTACCCGCTTTTTCGCGAGTATTACATATACCGCGCTGCACCAAGGCAAGTAAGACGCTAAATAGTGCTGAAGCTTAGCGGCCCCTTTCCACCGCTGCTGAAAAAACAGCGTAGAAAACAGTACCTGGCGCTGCTCAACAATTTCAAAACCAAGTAACTGAAGCCAATCTTTAATGCGATAGGATGTAAAAAAACGTGCATCGTGCAAAATATTTCCGCGTTTAACCGGTAGGAATTTGGCAATTCCAGCTAGGCTTAACGGGTTAAAACCACTGATGATGACATAACCGTTTTGCGTAATAACACGGTCTACCTCTCTTAATATCTCGTGAGGGTCTTGAGCGAAATCTAACTCGTTAGCCAATAAAAAGCCATCAATACTATTTTCAGAAAAAGGTAAGGAATGTGACAGCCCCACAACTGTATTTTCTCTGCTAATAGTTGATTCGCGGCTTTCATCCTGTAGTTGTGAAGATACAACATTATTGTCTGAGGTATTATTAGATGCAGTGTCGTCGTCTGACTGGCAGCCAAATTGATTATCAAATGGCACTTGATTGATGTGGTGTCGAATTGGACTAGTGTCGAGATTTATATCGGCACTTAGCGAGCCTAGCTTAGCAAAGTGATACCCAAATATGCGCTCAGCATAATCGCTACACACAGTATTCACGGCATCGCGGATATGCTCACCTGCAGGGAAATCATCCCAGCTTGTCGGGTAGCGAGGCGGTTTGGCTCTAAAGGCCGATCTCATTAACACTGCGCGCTCTTAGGTTGCTCTGCTGTTCACAAGTCCCTATAGTAACGCATAATTCTACCTACACAAGCAGGTACTCTTATGACGGCAGAAACGCTTCCTTCAGATGTAACAGTTCACCCTATCCCCGCTTTTACTGACAACTACATTTGGTGCATTCACAACGGTAACAGCGCTATAGTCGTTGACCCGGGCGATGCAGAACCTGTATTGGCTTTTCTTAAAGCCAATAAATTATTACTTAGTGCGGTTCTTATTACCCATCATCATAGAGATCATACTGGTGGCATTGCTAAGCTAGTATCTACCGTACCGGATTTACCGGTTATAGGGCCAAGAGGTAACCATATAAGAGGCATCACTAAATCGGTGGCGCAGGGCGACACCGTTACTCTTCCCGTGTTCAAAATGGCACTTCAAGTTATGGAGGTGCCGGGTCACACGCTAGATCACATAGCGTTTTTTGGTCATGGCGTACTATTTTGTGGTGATACGTTGTTTTCCGCTGGCTGCGGGCGTCTATTTGAAGGCTCGCCAGAGCAAATGCATCATTCTTTAAATAAGTTAAAGCGACTTCCCGACAGCACCAAGGTTTATTGCACTCACGAATATACACAGGCTAATGTTGCATTTGCATTAGCTGTTGAGCCCGATAACACGGCACTTAAAGACTATGCTGCCTGGGTTAAAGAGAGGCGCGAACAGAACCAGCCTACTTTACCGAGCATCCTCAAAGAACAAAAAAACATTAACCCATTTTTACGCGCCCATGAACTTTCTGTAAAAACTGCTGCCGAAGCCTATTGGGAAAATAACCTGGCTGACGATGTAGCGGTATTTGCTGCAGTTCGCCGCTGGAAAGATGAGTTTTGATGCAAAAGTAAGCCGATTATCGTAATATTGCCGGTTTGCAGTGCTCCAAGAGGTTTCTTCATATATGCAGTTGAAGTTTTTCCCTCTATCGCCTTTGTTGTTGGCGATAGGTTTAACGGGTTGTCAGATAACAGATAATAATAGTGACAATGCGCAATTAGAAAGTAACGAAAGAGCTTCGCTAGAAGCGTGCAGCGAAATTCATAGCAATGAAGAAGCCGTTTCCGACTGTGAGTTAGCAAGAGATGGCGTTGTTGAAGTTGTTCATCCCAATGACGATGC
>JAXHTT010000106.1:0-13447 GCA_034190055.1 Pseudomonadota bacterium
CTGCAACGAAGAAGCCCCACTTGCTTAACTTTGTTTTAGCTTTCTTAAGTGCAAACAACCCAAACACGATGTACAGCACTACGCCAATGACCTTAAACGTGAGCCACGCGTTAACAAATGGGTATTGAGACAGAATGACACACAGCCAGATTGCACTCGCTAACAGCACCGTATCAATGATATGAGGAAGAATTTTCACCCACTTCTTGTTTAACGCTGTAGCGTCAAATTGGCTCCAAATAAACCGAAAGACAAAGAATAAAATACTTAAGCCTACCGCCGTTAAATGTAGGTGTTTTGCCATCATGTACATAATGTGTTCCTGTTCTTATTAGATAGTGAAACTGCCGCTGACTACTTTAACACATGTGTTATTAGACCTATTGAGTTTTACTTAGTAGCAAAACTCGACAGTTTCAGAATACGAGTCGCAGGCTATAAAATACAGGTGCATGCTGCACCTGCCTTCGTTTTAATTATGGCGCCTGTTTAAAGGCTGTTATTGTAACGTATTACAGTACGTAAATAACGGAGAAATAAATCATTATGCGTCAGGGAATTGAGCTTGAATTGCCATAAAGGCCGGAAGGTAATTTAGCATACACTGAACTAAATCAGGGTCGAAATGCTTGCCACTTTCCTCTTTCAATACGGCTTCAACCTTATCAATTGTCCACGCTGGTTTATACGGCCTTGCGTTTAACAATGCATCAAACACATCAACTAACGTGGCAATACGGCTTTTTATATCAATTTCTTCGCCTTTAAGCCCGTCTGGATATCCCTTTCCATCCCAGCGTTCGTGATGCTGCTTTGCTAACATTGCTGCAAGTTGGATAGTGGGCCGGCTTGAATCTCGCAAAATCTGGTAACCAAATTCAGCATGCTGACGTATTTTAAATACTTCTTCTTCGGTTAACGGCGACGTTTTGTGCAAAATAGATTTAGGCACTATAGACGTCCCAATATCATGGAGTGGCACGGCAAGGCGTAATGCGTGGATGTCTTGCTCGTTTAGCCCGACCTTTTCTGCCAACAATTGCGCCATTTCAACCATTCTTATGAGGTGATTTGACGCATTTGATTCATGCTCTAAAGCGCGCCCTAAGCGCTCAATAATTTCTTTCTGCGTTGCTTCAACATCAACGGTTTTTAATACGTTATCAAACGCCAGCTGCACACTATCTGAAAAGCGTTTCACCAAATGCCGATCATTATCACCAATTCTTCTGGGCAAACCCGACAAATACAAAAGTGCACCGTCGTGAGTTTTGCTGTTACAGTAAGCCACAACGTGATCTTCTGCATATACAATCTGCTTATCACGCATTGCCTGTGCACATAGTGCATATTCTTCTGCACTAATCGCATCTTTTAGCGGCACGCCTTCTTTGCTGGCATATTCGCCATTTCCTGCAAACACATAAAGTTCGTCTTTGCCCAACTGACTATTGTTTGTATTGATTGTTCGCGATGTAGTGGCAACCGCAGTAGTAATATAGGCGGCGTCTTTCGAACAGCCTAGGATCGAGGCCAACTGTTGGATGATACCCTGCATGAATTTTTCGAGAGAACGTGAAGAAAACAAATCTACAGATGCATCAATGATTTTTTCAAGACCGCGCCTATTTTCTTCTATAACGATAATATCGCGATAAGAGCGCAGCGCAGCAATAATAACAGTGAAGAGTTTTTGTGCAGTTAGTTCGGTTTTAGATTTATAGTCATTGATGTCGTAGTTAATGATGACATCTTTTTCTGGAGCTTGGCCGGGCTGGCCGGTACGTAAGATGATGCGAGTGAAGTGATTATCCAGTTCATTGCGAATGTAGTCTGCCACTTGAAGGCCCGCATCATCGGTTTCCATGACAACATCAAGTAAAACTACCGCGATATCATTATGAGTTTTAAATATTCGCTTTGCTTCTTCGCCACAGTGTGCGCTAACAAATTCTAGGGATTTACCATTTAAACTGAAATCATTTAGAGCTAGTTTGGTAACCGCATGTACTTCGGGTTCATCATCAACGATGAGCACTTTCCAACAGCCCAAATCTTCTACTTCATTTTCATCGTCATCTTCTGCGAAAAGAAAGTCATCATTCATCTGGTACATCCTGTAGTGTAAGAAGTTGTATAGCCTAGCGCTTTTGATTTTTATTCGAAGCTACACGAGATACTAATGCAAAACAAAATATAAGCAAGTTTGCAATTAAACAGCTATGGTTACTGCCAATTTTATGCATGATGAAAGTAACTAGAGAGCTAACGCCACTGACCTAGCGTTACGCGATCATTTTCGCCGTAGTCCTTAACAGTTTTGACATCTACAAATCCAGCATCTACGAGCAAAGCGTTAACAGCAGTGCCTTGGTCAAAGCCGTGTTCGAATGCAAGTAAAGCCCCTTTATTGAGATATTTAGGCGCATTATCAATAATATGCTTAATGTCATCTAAGCCATCATGACCAGAGGTTAATGCCGTTTTCGGTTCAAAACGCACGTCGCCTTCGTCAAGATATGGGCTGGTTTCTTCGATATAAGGCGGGTTTGAAACGATAATGTCGAAGGTTTGGCCATTGAGAGCATTAAACCAATCACTTTGCACGAAGCGGGTATTGGTTATGTCATTAGCTTGTGCATTACGAGTAGCAAGTTTTACCGCCCCATGTTGGAAGTCCACACCAGTAACTGATGCTTTAGGTAATTCGCTTGCTAGCGCCAAGGCTATAGCGCCAGTACCTGTTCCTAAGTCGCAGATTGACAGCGGATGATATAGATGGTCACTGGCCCAGTTAAGAACCTGTTCAACCAACACTTCGGTATCAGGCCGGGGTATTAACGTATCAGGTGAGGTAAATAATGATAGGGTCCAGAAATCGCGCTTGCCGATAATATAAGCAACAGGCTCACCCCGTTTTCTCTTAGCTACTGCAACCTCAAACCGAGTCCACTCAGTGTCGTCCAAGGTTTTATCTGGCCATGTGAACAAGTAAGTTTGAGACTTACCAAGAATATTTGCCAATATAACTTTGGCATCAACAGAGGGTGACTCTCCACCCTCTAATTGCTCAACAGCCCATGCTAGGGCCTTATCTATGCGCATTATCTTTTTTAACGCTAATTATGCTGCAAGACAAAATTATTCGTCAGAAAGCGAAGCTAACAAATCAGCCTGATGCTCTTGCAAAATCGGATCGACGAGCTGGTTTAGATCTCCTTCAACTACTTCGTCTAAACGATAAATAGTCAAGTTGATACGGTGGTCGGTTACACGCCCCTGCGGGAAGTTATAAGTACGAATTCGCTCAGAGCGATCGCCGCTACCGACTAGGCTCTTACGAGTAGAAGCCTCTTCTGCAGCACGCTTTTCTTCTTCAATCTGATTTAAGCGCGCTTGAAGTACCGACATCGCTTTCGCACGGTTTTTATGCTGTGAACGCTCGTCCTGACACTCTACAACCAAGCCTGTTGGCAAGTGAGTAATACGAATAGCAGAGTCAGTTTTGTTAACGTGCTGACCACCTGCGCCCGATGCACGGAAGGTATCGATACGAAGCTCAGCTGGATTGATTTCAATGGCTTCTGACTCAGGAATCTCAGGCAATACGGCAACAGTACATGCTGACGTGTGAATACGACCTTGCGATTCGGTCTCAGGTACGCGCTGTACGCGGTGACCACCGGACTCGAACTTCAGCACACCATAAACGCCATCGCCACTAACGTTAGCAACCACCTCTTTGTAGCCACCGTGTTCACTTTCGTTGGCATTTACCAACTCAACACGCCATCCGCGGCTTTCGGCGTAGCGGCTATACATACGAAATAAATCGCCGGCAAATATCGCCGCTTCGTCGCCGCCCGCTCCTGCGCGAATTTCTAAGAAGCAGTTGTTGTCATCGTTTGGATCTTTAGGCAGAAGTAAAACCTGAAGCTCAGTTTCAAGGCGCTCAATTTCTGCCTTAGCTTCTTTCATCTCTTCTTGTGCCATTTCACGCATTTCAGCATCGTCTTCGTTCAGCATTTCTTGTGCTGAACTTAAGTTTTCTTGCGCTTGCTGATAGGCATTAAACCCAGCGACTACATCTTCTAGCTGGCTAAACTCTTTTGATAAGTTGCGAAACTTATCCTGATCGCCGATAACTTCAGGGTCACCGAGTAACGCCTGAACTTCTTCGAAACGCTCGACTAAGTGTTCGAGTTTCCTAACTACCGACTCTTTCATATGCTTCTTATTACCTTATTTATTATTGTCTGACGAATAGTCAGATAAATCTAATGCCTGTCCCATCCAACGGCTTAACGCCGGGTCATCGTGCATGGCAGCCTCGCGTAACGCTAGGGTCGTTGAGTGCAACAGCGTATTAGTTAGCTTATACGCCATTTCTTCTAATACCGTTTCGGCATTTTTACCTTCCGCTAATTGCGCTTTGGCTTTTTCCACAATATCGTCACGCTGTGCCATGCTTTTTTGGCGATACTGTCTTACTAAATCTATGGACTGCTGCGACTGTTTCCATGTCATGTAGTCGCCAGCTTGCTTGTCGATAAGCTTTTCAGCTTCTTTGGCAGCTTGCTCGCGGTTTTCTAAATTCTTTTGAACAATGTGCTGTAAGTCATCGACAGTATAAAGATAGGCATCACCTAGCTCGTTTACTTCTGACTCTATATCTCGCGGTACCGCCAAGTCGACCAAAAACATAGGCATGTTTTTACGCTGTTTAAGCGCTTTTTCCACCATGCCTTTGCCAATTAAGGGCAATTGGCTAGCTGTAGAGCTTATCACGATATCAAAATCTTTTAAGTGCTCTGGTACTTGCGACAAGGTAAACACGCTTGCATCTAGCGTTTCGGCTAGGGCTTCTGCTCTGGCTACCGTCCTGTTTGCCACGGCTAAGCAGCTTACGCCCTGCTCTTTCAAATGCTGTGCAACCAATTCAATGGTTTCACCAGCGCCTACTAGTAGCACTGAACGTTTAGGTAATTCAGCGAAGATATGCTTGGCCAGCTGTACTGCTGCATAAGCCACGCTTACTGCGTTTGCCCCGATATCAGTTTCACTGCGAACGCGCTTGGCCACGGAAAATGTGTGTTGGAACAGTTTATCAAACTCACTGCTCACCATACCTGAATGCTTTGCATCACCAAACGCCTGCTTTACCTGCCCTAATATCTGAGGCTCACCTAAGATGAGTGAATCAAGGCCGCTGGCTACGCGCATAATGTGCTTTACTGCTTCATCTTGTGCTAGAACATAGCTATTGCTGGCAATCTCTTCTACATCTAAATGGTGAAAGTCACTTAACCATTGTAGGAGCTTTTGACCCGTATCGTCCTGGGTATTGACGTAAAGCTCGGTGCGGTTACAGGTGGATACAATGACAGACTCGTCTATGCCGTTCAGCTTTTTTAAACTCGCAAGCGCTTCCACCAGAGAATCTGGTGTAAAAGCCACTTTTTCGCGAAGTGCTACTGGTGCTGTTTTGTGGTTAATACCGAGGGCGAGTAAAGTCATTAAAATCTGTGCTGGCAACGTCGGAGCGGCATTGTACGAAAAACGCAAAATGATTGAAAGTGTTGGTGAAACTGTGTTCCCATAATGTCACAACTAAATGTGTTTTATTTTTATACGGGTATGTTGCCTTAATGATTCGCTTATTTTCCTTATTATTTGCCTTTTGCTTTTTATTAAGTGCATGCACGACCGCTCCGAAAGGCCCAGAAAATGCGGTAAACCTTACCGCGCAACTCGAAAAAGTGGCTGAAGTCCACCAATGGCAAATGCGCGGAAAAATTGCTTTTCGCCAAGGAAAAGAAGCAGCAAGTCTTAATTTAGTCTGGAAAAACGATTCCGGCGATTTCGATTTTCGATTAACTAATTTTTTAGGTGTGAGTCTAGTTAATCTAAACGTGAACAAAAACCAGTCAGTATTAGAGGCTGACGGCGAAACCTATGTAGATGCTTTACCAGAACCACTTATTTATAGAACCACCAAAATGGTAATACCGGTAGAGCCTCTTTTGTCTTGGGTAAAAGGTCTGCCCCTTGAAGGCGATAAATACACACTAACCGAAAAAGGGCTTGTGAATACCCTTGAAAGCTATTGCCAAGGTTGCCGCAATTGGCAAGTTGCTTACGGCAACTATGGTAGTGTTGATTTGGAAGATGAAACTTCTGTATGGCTACCGCATAGCATCACGCTTACCCAAGATGAAACCCCAAATATGCCTAAAACTAAGCTTAAAATTAAAATTTATCAGTGGACTTTGTAGTGAACTCATCTGTTTCAGAACATAAAGATTGGTGGCCTTCCCCCGCTAAACTGAATCTTTTTTTGCATATACTTGGCCGATACGACAATGGCTACCACCAGCTTCAAAGTCTGTTTCAAATGCTCGATCACGGTGATGCTCTCGCCTTTGATATAGATAATGACAGCGACGTCGGCTCTGATAATTCAAATATCCGTATGGAAGTGCCGTTAGAAGGTGTACCCGATGATGATAATTTGATCATAAAAGCAGCACGATTACTGGCAGCAAGAACCAAGTGCAATAAAAGCGCTGTTATTTCAATTAATAAACGGCTACCCATGGGTGGCGGCATTGGGGGCGGCTCATCGAATGCAGCAACAACCCTTGTCGCGCTTAATCATTTATGGAATACAGGGCTAAGCGAAAACGAACTAGCCGAGTTAGGGTTAAGTTTAGGTGCCGATGTACCTATTTTTGTGCGAGGTCTGACGGCATTTGCGGGAGGCGTTGGAGAGGACATAACCCCAGCTCCCCAAAAAGAACAGTACTTTCTTGTTGCAAACCCTAATGTTCATGTAAGTACGGCGGAGGTGTTTACTTCACCTGATTTGCCAAGAAATACACCTGCGATACGTTGGGAAGACTATAAATTTGAAAAAACTTGGAATGATTGTCAGCAATTAGTCGCGAATCGCTATCCTGAAGTTGCAAAATTATTACAGTGGTTGGTACACTACGCACCGTCGCGAATGACGGGCACAGGTGCTTGCGTATTTGCCACTTTTTCTGACTACACTTTAGCCGAACAGGTTAGGGCTAAAATGCCTGAAGCCTGGCAGAGTTTTGTCGCAAAAGGTGTGAATCGCTCACCACTATTAGACAAATTAGAACAACAAAAATAGCGTGTACGCCACATCGGACAAGAACTTAAAAATTGGGGTATAGCCAAGTTGGTAAGGCAGCGGGTTTTGATCCCGCCATTCGTAGGTTCGAGTCCTGCTACCCCAGCCAAACCTCTTTTATCAACGCACTGAGGAACCACTTGTGCCAGATATGAAGCTCTTTGCAGGTAATGCCGTACCAGAAC
Source organism: Pseudomonadota bacterium (assembly GCA_034190055.1). GTDB lineage: Bacteria > Pseudomonadota > Gammaproteobacteria > Enterobacterales > Alteromonadaceae > Alteromonas. The sequence goes on from JAXHTT010000106.1 coordinate 7,345, forward strand.
TTGCCCAGAAAGTTGCCGATCGCCTCTACACCAAACTTGGAAATGCCAAAGTTGGCCGTTTCAGTGACGGTGAAATCAGCGTAGAAATTCATGAAAACGTCCGTGGCTCGGACGTTTTTATTATCCAGTCTACGTGCGCACCTACTAACGATAACCTTATGGAACTTATTGTGATGATCGACGCACTACGTCGCGCATCAGCTGGTCGTATTACAGCAGTAATTCCTTACTTTGGTTATGCACGCCAAGACCGTCGTGTTCGTTCAGCTAGGGTGCCAATTACTGCGAAAGTAGTGGCTGACTTCCTGTCTAACGTTGGTGTTGACCGCGTACTTACTATCGACCTACACGCCGAACAGATTCAAGGTTTCTTTGATGTTCCGGTGGATAACGCATTCGGTACTCCTATCCTTCTTGCTGACATGGTAAGACGTGATTTTGCCGACCCTGTCGTCGTTTCCCCAGACATTGGCGGTGTTGTACGTGCACGTGCTACTGCGAAACTACTTAACGACACCGACCTTGCCATTATCGATAAGCGTCGCCCTAAAGCGAATGTGGCTCAGGTAATGAACATCATTGGTGACGTGAAAGACAGAGACTGCATCATTGTCGATGACATGATTGACACAGGCGGTACACTTGCAAAAGCAGCAGAAGCGCTAAAAGCGCATGGCGCGCGCCGTGTTTATGCTTACGCGACTCACGCGATCTTTTCAGGTAACGCTGCAAACAATCTTAAAGAGTCTGTTATTGACGAAATTATCGTTACCGACTCTATCCCATTAAGTGCAGAGATGAAGCAAATTGGAAAAGTAAAACAGCTTACTTTATCCGAGATGCTTGCTGAAACTATTCGTCGCATCAGCAACGAAGAGTCTATTTCAGCAATGTTTGAGTACTAGCTCGCACTAAAAAGCGAGTGAGACAATGTCTTTCAATAGCATTGTTTCACTCGCTTCTTTTATACGAAGTATTGATTAATTATCAATGTCGTCTTCGTCTTCTTCATCGTCTTCGGGCATGTCTACGTCAACAACAGGTACTTCGACTTCTTTAGTCTCTGTTCTTACGTCTACATCCATCGTATCGACGTCATACTCAGGCATTTCACCGCCTTCAACGTCAACGTCTGGCATTTGCCCATCATCGGTTTTCTTTACTTCATATTCAGGAAGCTCGCCAGACTCAACGTCAACATCAGGCATTTCGCCATCTTCAGTTTTGTTCACGTCGCACGCACTTGCCGCTAGTGCCAGACTCGATACTGCAAAAATTTTAGTTAAGTGCTTCATTTTCTCTCCTTAAAAACGTTGCTTTTGATAATCCCCAAATAAGGTAATGAAGATTATGCTAGCTGTGTAATACATTGCCTTTTGAGTTAATGAGTAAATCTCGGGCGCTGTTATTACATAAGTCAATGGTTATAAAGCAGGGTCTGTGCCAACCATCCTATAAAATTCTGCACAGCAAAGTGTCCGAACTTAAATGTAGCCTATTTCGCTCTTAATAATAAAAAGAAATCTATTATCCAGCTGCACGCTTAACCCTTAGGCGAATATTATCCGACACCCGTTAAACCGCGGCTTATGTCACTTTTTATAAACTTATCGCAGGTAAATTTTGACGAATAAGATAAAGCCTCGACTTCTCCCTGAAAACTTCTCGCTCTTTTTAAAAACGAACACACGGTTCCCATAGACCGAGTGCGGTAATTTCTTTAATGATGTAAAAAATATGTATAGGTTTCCGCGTTTTTTGTAGAAATTACTTAAACACCATGGAAGACTGTAAAACAAAGAAAAGCTTTAATCGGTAATAGCCAAAAATTATGTACTGTTGCACACTTGGCTTTAACTGGGCGCTAACCATAAACCCTACTCTTGTTTAATAGAGGAATATAAGAATGAAAACAACCCACCTTAAACTCACACTCATAATTACTTCTGCGCTTGCACTTGTCGCTTGTTCTCAAGAAGAAAGTAATAAGGACGTCACTATGATAGATAAAGAAAAGCAAATGGAAAGCAAGACGGAATCTATGCCCAAAGAGCTGGTTGCTGAACCTGTTACACAAGCTGAAGCCGTTGAAGATAGCGTAAAAGGCGAAATCTCCATGAAAGGCAGCATTATATACAAAGACCTAGAAGGCGGTTTTTATGCATTTATTGCCGAAAACGGCGACCGTTATACCCTACATGGTCTAGACGAAACCTATCAAAAGAATGGACTTGTTGTTGAAGTTGAAGGCACACCTAAACCAGATATGATGACCTTCACCCAATTCGGTACTGTACTTCAAGTATCAAGCGTTAAGGTGCTTGATACCAGCAAGGTTATTGATAACCTTCAAACACAATGATCGTACCTTGTGCGAAATAAGTAGCAAATAACGCGTTTATGTAACTTACATGATTAATGTTTTTAAACAGCGAATAACCTTTGCTCTCGTGCTATTAGTACATACCTACACTTGAAAGGATGACCATTAATGATTAATGCATATGCCGCTAAAGAAGCGGGCGCAAAACTGGAAAAGTTTCAGTACGACCCCGGCGAGCTTGCTTCGCATGACGTTGAAATAAATGTTGAAAGTTGTGGTATATGCCACAGTGACTTGAGCATGCTTGATAATGAATGGGGTATGACAGAGTACCCTTTTGTGCCAGGACACGAGGTGGTAGGTACTATCAGTCAAGTGGGCGAGCATGTAACCTCTCTTAAAGTTGGACAGCGTGTGGGACTTGGTTGGCATTCATCCTATTGCAATAGCTGTAGAACTTGCGAGGAAGGCGATCACAACCTGTGTGCCGATGCTACTATGACTATCGGTGGTCGCCACGGCGGATTTGCAGATAAAGTACGCGCTCAGGCCCGCGCTGTTATTCCCCTTCCCGATTCTATCGACAGCACAAAAGCAGGCCCTTTGTTTTGCGGCGGCATCACTGTATTCAATCCTCTTGTCCAGTTTGGTATTAGCCCAGCAAGTGAAGTTGGAGTTATCGGCATTGGTGGTCTAGGGCACTTGGCTTTGCAGTTTTTAAATGCGTGGGGATGCAAAGTAGTCGCGTTTACTTCAAGCGAATCTAAGCAAAAGGAAGCGATAGAGCTGGGCGCATCAGATACTATTAATAGTCGTGATGAAAACGAGATTAATAAAGCACGCGGTCGCTTCGACCTGATTATTTCGACGGTTAATGTAAAGCTAGACTGGAATCTGTATTTATCTACATTGGCGCCGAAAGGTCGACTTCACTTTGTGGGGGCTACCCTTGAGCCTCTTGATATAGGTGCGTTTAATTTAATTGGCGGTCAAAAAAGCGTATCTGGTTCCCCTGTGGGTAGCCCAGCAACCATCAAAACCATGCTCGATTTCGCAGCCCAACATAATATTGAACCGGTTACTGAAACTTTTAAGTTTGATGATGTAAATGACGCTATTGAAAGGTTACGAGAAGGCAAAGCCCATTACAGAGTTGTGCTGACGAAATAAACGGTAACGCTCAAGGTAGCAACATTTAAAGATGAAGCCAGAAATAATAGCTTGGATGAAAGTTTGCCTATACTGTTCTTGGTAAAATCAAAACGCGCTTCGGAGCGTTTTTGACGTTGGCAGCGCCATTTTCAGGTTTGCTCGCTTCTATTTTTATCTTCGTTGGTAATTGTATGTTGTAGTAGGTGGTGTTAGAATTCGCCGCCCTTGAATTTTGGGCTGATGATTTATTGTGCGTATGAATGTATTTTCAAACGTGATAGTCATCAAATTACAGTGGGTTTTGGTCGCAAAAATCCACATCATTAGACTTATATTTTTGGAGACAGACAATGTCTGAAGCAAATTTCAAACTAGATGCTTCTGTTCGTACAGACCTAGGGAAAGGTGCGAGCCGCCGCCTACGTCGCGAAGAAAAGCTTCCTGGTATCATCTACGGTGGTGAAGAAGCACCAGTTTCTATCACACTAGATCACAACAAAGTAAACAACTCTGCTGACTTTGAAGCGTTTTACTCACACGTTCTTGAGCTAAACCTAGACGGTAAAGTTGTTGAAGTTCTAGTTAAAGACATGCAGCGTCACCCGTTCAAGCCAAAAATCATGCACATTGACTTCCAACGTGTAATCGCTGGCGAAGACGTTCACACTAACGTACCACTTCACTTCGTAAATGAAGAAGCTTCTGCTGCTGTTAAAGCTGGCGGTATCGCTGAGCACCACGTGACTGAAATTGAAGTTACTTGTCTGCCTAAGAACCTTCCAGAGTTCATCGAAGTAGATATGGCTGCTGTTGAAATGGGTCAAACGCTACACCTATCTGACCTAACACTTCCAGCTGGCGTTTCTTCGGTAGAACTTGCTAAGAACGACGAAGCTCACGACCTAGCAGTTGTGACTGTTAAGCCTGCTCCTAAAGCGGCTGACGCAGAAGAAGGCGAAGAAGAAGCTTCAGAGGAATAATCCTCTTGGCTGATATCCGCCTAATCGTGGGTCTGGGTAATCCAGGCCCCGAATATGAAAATACCCGACACAATGCCGGTGAATGGTTTCTCAACCAACTTGCCGACACCTACAACGCCCCGCTAAAACCAGAAACTAAATTCTTCGGTAAGACTGCCCGCATTACCATTGCAGGCAAAGATGTCCGTTTGCTCTACCCCACTACATTTATGAATAGAAGTGGACAAGCCGTAGCAGCACTGGCTAATTTTTACCGCATAGAACCAGAACAAATATTAGTAGCGTTTGACGAATTAGATTTACCCCCCGGCGTAGCAAAATACAAAGTGGGTGGAAGTTCTAGTCAAAACGGCGTACGTGACATTGTGGCTAAAATGGGTAACAACAAGAATTTTTTGCGTTTGCGCATAGGTATTGGTCATCCAGGTCATAAAAGCCGAGTAACCGGTCATGTTCTTGGTAAGCCACCGGCAGATGAAAGGGCTGCTATTGAAAGCGCCGTTGATGAAGCGGTACGCTGTACCGAAATTTTGCTGAAAGAAGACCTTAAGCAAGCACAGAACAGGTTGCACTCTCACAAAGGGTAAACCTAGCCAGTTTTCACTTTTCCAAACTAAGGATCCATACCATGGGTTTTAAATGCGGTATTGTTGGCCTACCAAACGTAGGTAAATCAACACTTTTCAATGCATTAACAAAAGCAGGTATCGAAGCGGCCAACTTCCCTTTCTGTACCATCGAGCCAAACACAGGCGTAGTACCTGTGCCAGATCTTCGTTTGGACAAGTTGGCTGAAATCGTAAACCCACAGCGCGTTATTCCCACTACTATGGAATTCGTTGATATTGCGGGTTTGGTAGAAGGCGCATCTAAAGGTGAAGGCCTAGGTAATAAATTTCTAGCGAATATTCGTGAAACCGACGCTATCGGTCACGTAGTACGATGCTTCGACGATGAGAACATTGTTCACGTTGCAGGTCGCGTCAGCCCTAAAGATGACATCGACGTTATCAACACCGAACTTGCGCTATCTGATCTAGAAACCACAGAAAAAGCACTTCACCGTGTAGCAAAGCGCGCCAAAGGCGGCGACGCTGATGCCAAGTACGAAATGAAGGTACTTGAAAAGATTAAGCCACACCTAGATGAAGGCTTATTACTTCGTTCCCTAGAGCTTAGTAAAGAAGAACTTGCAGCAATCAGCTACATGAACATGCTTACTCTTAAGCCGACCATGTACATTGCTAACGTGAATGAAGATGGTTTTGAAAACAACCCGTATCTTGATCAGGTAAAAGAGATTGCAGCAGGCGAGAATGCTACAGTAGTAGCAGTTTGTGCGTCTATCGAGTCTGATATTGCGGAGCTTGAAGATGACGAACGCGAAGAGTTTATGCAGGACATGGGCTTAGAAGAGCCTGGCCTTAACCGCGTAATTCGTGCCGGTTACAACTTGCTAACGCTTCAAACTTACTTTACTGCAGGTGTTAAAGAAGTGCGCGCTTGGACTTTCCCAGAAGGTTCGACTGCACCACAAGCAGCGGGTAAAATTCACACCGACTTCGAGAAAGGCTTTATTCGCGCCGAAATAGTAAGCTACGATCACTTTGTTGAGTTTAACGGCGAGCAAGGTGCCAAAGATGCAGGT
>JAXHTT010000107.1:0-13372 GCA_034190055.1 Pseudomonadota bacterium
CTATAGATAACGTATTAGATTTAGCCATAAAGTTTTAGTGCGCCACTTTTTATACATGGGTCATACACTGGGTGTATGCTCGAGAGTAATCTAATGAGATAACTCGTTGTTTTTTGAATTCAACAGAATAGCTTATTGCGGCCATATCGGGAAGTAAAGTCATTCTTGTTCAAAAACATAACAACAATAACTGACGAGTGAGTGATGGAAACAACAAACGAAATTCGCGGTACTTACAGAAAAGTTAAAAGGCAAGGAAATCGCTTGTTGCTAAAAAGGCGAATCGGCTTTTTGCGCTTTTGGGGAAACATCACCTTTGCACAGCGGTGCTATTTTCTGGCAACTGCAATGCTTATATTACAGCTATTTTTTGATGTTAATAGTGGCTTGTTTGAAGTGGTCATGTTTGGCTTTGCTCTCACGGGGATTGTAAATGAAACTTGGCCAAGGTTTATGGCGCTTTGGAATAGTTTACCGGGTAAAGCCGCAATATTATTTATCTATGCCGTTATTGCTAACTTTGCTCTTGCTTCTGCTAGCGGTTTAGTAAATAGCATAACTGGTGTTTCAGCGGGAGCGTTGCCCTACAGCCACAATTTCGCATTGATCTTGATGGTGCCTGGTTGGTTTTTTGTAACTACACTAATGGCACTCGTTGGCGGAATGCTGGTTATCTTCATTTATCTGTTTTTTCTATTGCTGCTAAAACCTTTTGGCGTACAAAGGTTGTGGCACAAGCCTGGCTATCGCTATGTACTCTCTACCGCCGTGGCGCGGTTCGTTTGGACGCTTGGTGTAGCACTACAGCTTTGCGTTTTAGCAGGGCAGGTAGGGTTACTTTCTGAATTTGGTAGTGAAAACACGAGTCAGTTAATCACAATTGAAGAGGAGACTGAAACATCGATTGAGGACAGTGAGGTACCACTGACTGAGGAACAAGCGGAAGATACTTCTCAGCTAGAAGCGGATTTAACCGCGCTTCTCACCGATGCTAAACAAAAAAGTGTTCGCTATAAAAAAACACAGCGACAAGCGTTAGCCAGTTTTATCTATGAGTTTGAGGCGGATTCACGTTCCCGCTGTGCTCACCCTGAAGGAACGCGCGTCATCGAGCTTAATGATTACGAGATATTACAGATAGTACAAGCACCTGAAAATGAAATTGGCTATACGTATACAGTAGAGCCTTGTCGTTCAGCTGCTATTGGGAATGCTAACCCCCCCTGATCTTGCCAGAGGTATTTGACCTTAAATAAAAAAGCCCGCATGTAGCGATTCTACGTGCGGGCTTTTAGAATATAGCAAGCATCTGACTGCTTAGAAGCTAGCGTTACCTGGTGTACGTGGGAATGGGATAACGTCACGTACGTTTTGCATGCCGGTTACGTATGCAACAAGACGTTCGAAACCTAGACCGAAACCTGAGTGAGGTACAGTGCCGTAGCGGCGAAGGTCGCGATACCATGCGTAATCTTCTTTAGATAGTCCCATTTCATCAAGACGAGCGTCGAATACATCTAAACGTTCTTCACGCTGTGAACCACCGATAATTTCGCCGATACCTGGCGCTAGCACGTCCATTGCTGCAACGGTTTTGCCGTCATCGTTAATGCGCATGTAGAAGGCTTTAATATCTTTTGGATAGTTCTGCATGATGATTGGTGCACCAACATGCTCTTCGGCAAGGTAACGTTCATGCTCAGAAGACAAATCAATACCCCATTCAACAGGGAATTCGAATTTCTTGCCGCAATTTTGAAGAATTTCAATAGCGTCGGTGTAATCCATGCGAACGAAGTCAGAGCTAACTAGCTTTTCTAAACGCTCAACCGCATCTTTTTTGATGCGCTGGGCGAAGAATGCCATATCATCAGGCAATTCTTCTAGTACCGCTTTACACACATACTTCAGCATGTCTTCAGCAAGCTGTGCGACGTCTTTCAATTCAGCAAATGCCACTTCAGGCTCAATCATCCAGAACTCGGCAAGGTGACGAGAGGTATTTGAGTTTTCAGCGCGGAACGTAGGTCCGAAGGTGTATACCTTAGACATAGCCGTACAGTATGTTTCAACGTTAAGCTGACCTGATACTGTTAGGTAAGTTTCTTTACCGAAGAAATCTTCTGAGTAATCAACGTTGCCTTTATCGTCTAGCGGAAGGTTCATCATATCAAGTGTTGATACGCGGAACATTTCACCTGCACCTTCTGTATCGCTAGCCGTAAGAATTGGGGTAGAGATCCAGTAGTAGCCCTTTTCGTGGAAGAAGCGGTGGATAGCCTGAGATAAACAGTTACGTACACGGGTAACTGCGCCAATAACATTGGTACGCGGGCGCAGGTGTGCGTATTCACGTAGATATTCTATGCTGTGGCGCTTTGCCGCCATTGGGTAGGTATCAGGGTTTTCAACCAAACCTACAATTTCTACCTCGGTAGCATCAATCTCTAGTGATTGACCTTGGCCTTGCGATTCTTTCACTGTACCGGTTACCGACAATGAACAACCAGCAGTTAGGCGCTGGATATCGGCGTAATTTGACAGAGAATTTAGCGCAATAACTTGTACAGGATCGAAGCAACTACCATCGTGTAGTGCAATAAATGATAACCCCGCTTTAGAGTCGCGGCGTGTTCTTACCCAACCCTTTACGGTTACCGATTCGCCAACGGCGTACTTACCTTTAAGCACGTCAACTACGGGCGCATGCGTCATGTTAATTTCTCCGTCTTACTGATCTTATGTTGTTGCTCGAATACGCATCGAGTGTATCAACCCAGTGCAATAAACTATGTATGAAAAATTGCACTAAAATTTGCTTTATGGTCAATGTTTTGGATTGCTGTGCCGATAAGTCTTTAATGTCGGTAAAATGCACTTTGAAGTTATGGTTAACTTCTTTATGTCATTTATGTATCGCGAATTATAAAAATAAGTATAAATAACGAGATACACCGAACGGAATTCGCTTCGGCGATGTAAAAATAACCAATGAAATACAATCCAATAGCACGCTAGTATACCCAACATAAAGCGGGATGCCAGAGAACAGAGTGACAAATGGGAAATAAAAATGATTCAGACACGTCGGTACCTGATCCGCAGCAAACGCAGGAGGAATTGCCAAGTGCGTTACAGTCTCCTAAAAAGAGCGATATTGAAAGGCGTTCTATGACCTACGAGCAATTAGCTGAACGGCGCTCGACACCGCGCTCAAAAAACCCTTTTTACAAAGTAATGCTTGGCCTCAATGTTTTCGGATGGGTGGGAATGGTGGTGGTTCTTATATTGTTTCACTACGCTAGGCCCGACTTCATCAGTGGCGTTCAGCAGTACTGGGGAATAGAAGGGGACTCGTCTTGGTCTGAAGGTCATTTGTCTGCCATGACTATAATGCTGCAGGTATGCTTAATAGTAAGCCTTGTCAGCATTGTCATGCGTGCAAGACGCAATCGTCGACGCACAGACTCCTTCGGCGTAAACCTTATAATTTTGTTTGCTATTGCGGCAATTAGTTTAATTACTCTTGCTACTACGTTGGGGTTATAGCGCAGGTTAACTAACGAAATTAATAGCGAGAAAATCGAAAAAGCTTGGCACTTTACCTCAGTAAAGCAGCCAAGCTTTTTGTTGTCAGTTAACAATTTTTACTTACGTTGTACAATTCGCGGCTTATATAAATGCTGCCTGAACTAACCAATAGGTATAAGCAATGTAGGCGAGCACAAATGCGCCACCTTCTAGTCGATTGAGACGACCTTGACGTTTAATACCGATACAGAAAATGAAAAGTGCCACGGTAGAGACAAACATAACCATAGCGTCACGGTATAAGAACTCAGCTTCTACGGTCATAGGTTGTATCGTCCCTGCAATACCCACAACAGTTAGGGTATTAAACATATTAGAGCCAATCACATTACCAATCGCTAGATCATGCTCGCCTTTTTTAACTGCCATTAATGATGAAGCGAGTTCAGGTAGTGATGTACCAATTGCTATAATGGTAAGCCCGATAATAGTATCACTTACACCAAAGAAGGTTGCATATTCCACAGCGCCCCAAACCAGCATGCGAGAGCTTGCGACGAGTAGTAATAAGCCAGCTATTAACCACATGACGTGGGTTTTAACGGTGCCTTCGTTGCTGTTGATTTCTTCGTCGTATTCTTCTGCGAGGGCGTCTTTATCGCCTTTCATTGCATGATAAATACTCCATGAAATCAGCAGTACAAATAGTCCTAGCAAAGAAAACGCATCATCTTTGGAAACCGTTAAATCCCATACCTGCCACACAGCAAAAAAAGTGATACCCAGTAATACGGGCAATTCTTTTTTGATAATTTCCGATCTAACTGCGATAGGGCTAATGACTGCGGTCAAGCCTAGAATTAACAAAATGTTGGCGATGTTCGAGCCGTAGGCATTACCCAACGCAATGCCAGAGTTACCCTGAAACGCGGCGAATATGGAGACGATGATTTCAGGAGCCGATGTACCAAAACCAATAATAAGCATACCTATCAAGAGGGGAGAAACACCAAAATGGTTCGCGACCGATGCGGCGCCGCCTACGAATTTCCCTGCACTCCAAAGCAGTACCGGTAAACCGATCAAAATAGCCAGACTGGCTAGTAACATACTTACTCCTCAAACCATTTGTGTCGTTCTGCCTATCTCTATTTATAGACAGAATTAATAAACAAAAGTTGTATCAATAGATTTTATTGTACATCAGTTTTTATTGTCATTTCGATGAAAAAAAGGCGTGCAGATAGTGCTATGCAAAAAGAAAGTTAAGCGTAAACTTCGCGCCTAAATGACTGTGTACGCTATTTGAGCAAAGCAGTTTAAATCTTAACTAACCTACTATCTTTTAGAAGCGACATTAATGCACAAAACCTTGATTGTTACTGATGACGTTACCCCTTTTCGTAACTCTTCACTAACCGTACTTACTTTTCAAGAATATCTTGCTGAGTTCCCAAAGTTAAACGAACCCAAAACGCGGGTTATCAATATTTGCGATACCACGCGGTATTTGAGTGAAGGCTATTACTGTTCGCTATTGGCTCAGGCTCGTAATCATTCGGTATTGCCTTCAGTTAATACCATCAATGATTTACGTATTGCTGAAGAGAAAAGTATCGATCGCATCGCTTTTTCCTTGCAGATACCTCAAGACAACACTGAAATTGAAAGTGAGCCTTTATTAGTACTTTTTGGTGAAGTGAAAGATCAGCGTTTTAAGCGTTTGGCTCGCTCTGCGTTCGAAAAGTATTCGTATCCGGTATTGGTGTTAAGCCTTATGGTTACCGAAAAAAATGTATTGGCCAAAACTACGGGTAAAGTGCAGATTGAAGGTTTTGCCACTTTGCAGGCGAGAGCATTTAAAGACCTAGATGCTGTGCAACAAACTTGCTTTATCGAGCAACTTGAAAAGCACACAAAAATACAGTGGAAAGCAGGTAAAGCAAGTAAGCGCACGCGTTGGGATATGGCCATTTTGGTTAACCCTGAAGAGAGCACGCAGCCTAGTGATGAACGCGCCATTAAAAATTTTGTGAAAGCAGCTGAAAAAGTGGGTTTTCGCGCAGATGTGGTGAGTCGACTGTCGCCAGAAGAATTAGGTCACTATGACGCACTATTTATTCGTGAAACTACCGCAATTGACCACCACACCTATCGTTTAGCACGTGCCGCCGAGCGTGAGGGGGTTGTGGTAATGGACGACACACAGTCAATTTTGCGCTGTTGCAACAAGGTGTATTTGCAAGATGCGTTCGCATATCAAAAAGTACCTGCGCCGAAAGCAACCTTTGTATCAAGTTCTACCGACGAAATGTGCGATACGCTAATTGCGGACTTTGGTTTGCCGCTAGTATTAAAGCTGCCAGAAAGCTCGTTTTCTCGCGGTGTACACAAAGCGGAAAATAAAGAGGAGTTAAAAACACGCTTAGAACAAATGCTGGCTGAATCGGCGCTTGTTCTGGTTCAGGAATATATATTCACTGAATTCGACTGGCGAATTGGTGTTTTAGGTGGCAAACCTATCTACGCTTGCCAGTATTTTATGGTGCGCAACCATTGGCAGATATATAACCACCAGGGAGATAGATTCTCTTCGGGTGGTTTTACCACAATGCCCACATTTGAAGTTCCCAAGCTGGTACTGCAAGCCGCTATAAAGGCCTCGAAAGCCGTGGGTAATGGTCTGTACGGTGTCGATATTAAGCAGACCGGAAATGCTGTTTATGTTATTGAAGTAAACGACAACCCAAGTATCGACTCGGGAGTCGAAGATAAATATTTAGGCAAAGAACTGTACGAATTGATTATGCAGGAATTTGCTAACAGGCTGGAGCAAAGAGGGCGATGATTACATCGGCTGAGCAAGTAAATAATATCAGTCCACGGCAAAGCGATAATCGGCCAAACGGCCAAGGTAAAGACGCGCTTAATATTAAAACGACAAAACATGTCGAAGCGTTCCCAACGCAGTCTTGTATTGCGCTTCGAGTAGCGGAATTACGGGATCTTGCTTCCCTGCAATATATCGAGAAAACCTGTTTCGCAACCGACAGACTAAGCAAGAGCCGTTTCAAGTTTTACATTGATGCACAGCACGCAGAGCTTATTGTGGCCGAGCGTGTAGCCTCGAGTTCTGGGGCAAACTTTGAACAGAATAATCAAGGTTCAACTAGTATAGTAGGCTACGGACTGTTGCTGCTGCGACGCGGAACGCAGCTCACTCGACTGTATTCTATAGCGGTTCTACCAGAAGCGCGAGGTCTTGGCGTTGCTGAAAAGCTTATAACTAGCTTGGGGGAGAGGGCGCTGTTACGGGGAAAGCGATTTATGCGCCTAGAGGTAGCAGTAGGTAATGCTGGCGCCATTGCTTTGTATAAAAAGCTAGGGTTTAGTCAGTTCGGTATGTATACCGATTACTACGACGATCACATCGACGCATTACGTATGCAAAAGGTATTGGTGGCAAGCAAGTCGGTCAAGCCAGAAGTTTATCCTTGGTATCAGCAAACTACAGATTTCACGTGCGGGCCGTCTGCATTGATGATGGCAATGTGTGCGTTAAACAATCGCTATGAAATGACACAAGAAAAAGAGCTATCCTTATGGCGTACCGCTACTACGATATTCATGATGTCGGGTCATGGTGGCTGTCATCCGGTGGGGTTAGCGCTTGCTGCATCCAGCGAAGGTTATATAGCGAAAGTCGTCATTAATCAGGATGTTCCGCTTTTCGTTGATGGCGTAAGAGGTAGCAACAAAAAAGCAATAGTCGAAAATGTTGAGTCCCAGTTTATGGTAGAAGCACGAGAAAAAGGCATAACAGTTGAAATATTAGACTGGCCCATAGATGTTATCGACCAAACACTAGAAACTGGTGGAGCAGTGTTATGCCTGATCAGCACATACGCGTTTGATAAGAAGAAGGTGCCTCACTGGGTAGCGGTGACTAGCTGCGACGCTCACTGTTACTATCTGCACGACCCAGATCCGAGGGAGGGGCAGCTTGTGGAATATCAACATATTCCGGTTGCCCGCGAAGACTTTCTAAGGCTTGCCAGCTATGGCACGCGAAAAGTAAGAACATTGGTGCTCCTTAAAAAGTAACATAAGTCTCGCTATGGCCTAAGACATGAAAAATGCCCGAGGCCTTAGTGATGCACTTGTGTAACATTAACTTTTTTATTCAACGTTTTAAGCTGCTTTACTAATTGGGACAGCTCTTTCACCGAACCTGAATAATCAATGTGCTTATTCATTTCTTTGCCTTTTACTGCACTCTTATAGAGCGCTTCACTTTCAAAGCATGCAGTTTGCTTATTTAGCGCGTTCCATTCCGCTTTCAGGTCACTTGGGATGCAATGGCGTTTTGCAATAATTTTGTCTTTTATTTGCAACACTTTCCCGATTAATAATTGAGCATCTGTAGGCATAATTTTATCTCCTTTGCAATTTACTTGGGTAAGTCGCTGATATTTAAATGTTTACAAGTTTCTTTTTTACAAGAAAACGATAAACCAAAATTTCACTTCTAACCGTTAGATTATAGTTTGCATTATTGATGCCACGTTCAATAAAAAGGTGAGAATCCCTTTTCTGCGTGCTTGTAAATTTGGAAATAACGTCTCAGCTCTTAAACTGCGCTCTTAAAAGACATGAGCAAAGCATCTTTATAATTTCAAAACGCTGAATAAATAGATTTCGACAGAAAGCTAAAACAAGGGCTTTTTACTCTTAACCGAATTTAAGAAGAAATGTTAACCCGTAAAATTATCGGGGCTTCGAACGAAAATGTTTATGTCGAACCAGCTCTAGTTTTAAGCTGGTTGCGTGACTGTCGCCATTTATTAAAAACTTATCGATAATAGGCATTATTTCTGAAGTGAAGGTTTCCTCAGCATCACGATCAAAAAATTGTGAAAAACCGTCTGCTTCAGAAAGTACTGAATAAGCTTCTTTAGTAAGTTTGTCCATGCGCCTATTCGACTTTGGTCGTTTTGCAAAAGTGCAGTTCTGATTGGCTTGCTATTTATAAGAATAGCGTTTGGGTTTGTTCTTGATTTTCTTAACCTGACAATAGCAAAAGTGCGGTGTCCATATTAATAAATTAAGCAAAATAGCGGTAATAAGGCTAAAGACAATTGAGGAGGGGGTTAGCGGTACGGAAGGACTAAAATTGTCGAGTACTCGATTTAGCGTGCCGTACTGAGAAGGCGAGGCCATAAACGCTAGTTTTTCGAAATAGTGGCCGTGCTCAAGTTTTCTCATACCTTGCTCCAATGTGGTGATCTGGGCAAAGCGACTTGCTTTCATAGACGCATTCTCACGCACTACCGGCTCGCTGTTTTTCTGTAAGCTGTCGAGCATGGCCTCTACAGAAGAAAAACCATGCTGTTTAGCGAGTTCAGAAGAACTGGATACTTCATCTCTTAGTGCGTCGTAGTAGCCATTCAAATATTGGCGGTAGTGATCCGCTAAAATAGGTACCTGCAGTGTAATAATGAATAAAACTGCAAAGACCACTTTATCAAGAACACGCACTACCATTAAAAACTCGCTATAAAATAATCAGTATTGTCGACTCATTAGTGACCCGCCTAATCGTTGACTTCTAACATTTGTTTATAGAAGTCTTTTAACGCTAGGGGCTCTCGACATTAATTCATCTCATGTGACAAAAAGTAAGTGCTTAGCGTAACAACCTCTCGCACTATTTCAAGGCTGTGTAAATGGCGTGGGTCAGCTTACTTAGTTGCTCGGAAGATATGATATAGGGAGGCATAATGTATACCAGTTTCCCAAATGGCCGTATCCACACGCCATGTTTCACAAAATGGCGTTGAATTTCGGCAACATTGACCGGGTTTACTGTCTCAACCACCCCAATAGCGCCCAACACCCTAACATCAGCAACGCGGGGTAAGTCTGCACATTTTGCCAACTCGGTTTGTAATTGTTTCTCAATGGAGGGAATTTGTTGCTGCCAATGGTTCTCATTAATGAGTGATAAACTAGCGTTTGCCACAGCACAAGCTAACGGGTTACCCATATAAGTTGGGCCGTGCATAAAAACACCAGGCTCACCTTGGCAAACCCCTAACGCGACATCTTCGGTACACAAAGTAGCGGCTAACGTCATATAGCCGCCAGTAATCGCCTTGCCTAAACACATAATATCAGGCGAGATACCGGCATGTTCACAAGCGAAGAGCTTACCTGTACGGCCAAACCCAGTAGCAATCTCATCGCAAATTAACAGTACATCATAGGTGTCACACAGTTGGCGACAACGTTTTAAGTATTCAGGATGGTAAATACGCATGCCACCTGCACCTTGAACTATAGGCTCTAAAATTAACGCTGCCATGGTGTGGTGATGTTTCTCGAAAATCTCTTCAAGCGGAAGAATATCGTCTTCACTAAAGGTTTGACCAAAGCGAGTTTGAGGAGCGGGCGCGAAAATCTGCTTGCTTAATACACCTTCAAATAAACTGTGCATGCCGTTTACTGGGTCGCAAACACTCATAGCGGCGAAAGTATCGCCATGATAGCCATTGCGCGGCGCGACAATACGCGACTTCTCTGTACGTCCTTGACACGCCCAATACTGAATAGCCATCTTTATCGCTACTTCAACAGACACTGAGCCAGAGTCTGCTAAAAATACACGCTCTAAACCTGCCGGCACCATGTTAAGTAACGATTTACACAAATCTACCGCCGGCTGGTGGGTAATACCGCCAAACATAACGTGAGAAAATGCGTTGATTTGCTTATGTGCGGCATCGTTGAGTACAGGATGGTTGTAGCCGTGAATAGCTGCCCACCAGCTAGACATGCCATCTACTAGCACTTCACTTGTGGTCAAGGTAAGTTCTGCGCCTTTTGCGCCGACTACTTCATAGCAGGGAAGGGGGTTAACCGCTGAGGTATAGGGGTGCCAAATGTGTTGTTTATCAAATTCTATATTGTTCACAAAATAACCACTGGTAAATGTTTTAAATTGGTCAGAGTTGACAACTCGATATTGGGGCATAGACTAAGCCAGCAATAATAATTAGTAAAGGACAGTCAATGACACTGGCTAGTGCGCCTTCTGCGCAAACGACAACTATTCGAAACGATTGGACCAAAGCCGAAGTCGAAGCTTTGTTTGCCATGCCATTTAACGACTTACTGTTTAATGCCCAAGTGGTGCATAGACAGCATTTTAATCCGAATGAAGTGCAGGTCAGCACGCTTTTATCGATTAAAACCGGTGCTTGCCCTGAAGACTGCAAGTACTGCCCGCAAAGTGCTCGTTATGATACAGGGCTTGAAAAAGAGCGCCTGCTAGAAATTGAAAAGGTCATCCAGCGAGCAAAAGAGGCGAAGCAAGTGGGCTCTACCCGTTTTTGTATGGGCGCCGCATGGCGTAATCCTCGCGACAGAGATATGCCTTACATTTTAAAAATGGTTGAAGAGGTGAAAAGCTTAGGCTTAGAAACCTGCATGACTCTGGGTATGTTAACCCGCGATCAAGCTGTGGCCTTAAAGCAAGCGGGCCTCGATTATTATAATCACAATCTGGACACCTCTCCGGAATACTACGGCGATATTATCACGACCCGTACTTACCAAGACCGATTGAATACGTTAGAGAACGTGCGTGCTGCAGGCATGAACGTTTGCTCTGGGGGAATTGTTGGCATGGGAGAAACGGTGAGCGATCGCGCTAGTATGTTAGTGCAATTAGCTAACCTTCCTGAGCAGCCTCAAAGTGTGCCTATTAACATGTTGGTTAAAGTAAAAGGTACGCCACTCGATAGCGTAGAAGACTTGGACTATTTTGAGTTTATCCGCACTATCGCCGTTGCTCGTATCATGATGCCTAAGTCACATGTGCGCTTGTCGGCAGGCCGTGAAGCCATGAATGAACAAATGCAGGCCCTTTGTTTTATGGCTGGTGCGAATTCCATTTTCTATGGCTGCAAGCTATTAACTACCTCTAACCCTGATACTCATGAAGATGTCATGCTGTTTAAAAAGCTTGGTATTAACACCGAGCGCACAAGGGATTATTCAGACGAAGCACATCAACAAGTGTTAGAAGAAGAAATTGCCCAGCAACAAGAACAAGCCGACGACAGTAACGACTTGTTTATTGATGCAACCAAGCCTAAGGTAGCGCCAAAGAAACAGCATTTAACGGAGGCGTAATGGCCTTTCACTGGTTAGACGACTCGCTGAGCGCGCGTGCCGAGCAAGGCTTGCTGCGCCAGCGCCACTGCCAACAATACGAAAAAGACAGCATTATTTGTATTAACGGTGAGCACTATCTTAACTTTTCAAGCAATGACTACTTAGGCATGCGCCAGCATGAGGGTGTATTGCAAAGTTGGGTTGAGGGCCTCGCGCAATTTGGTGGAGGCAGTGGTGCATCTCCTTTGGTAACTGGCCACACGCAGGCTCATTTGGCACTAGAAGCCTATATTGCCGATGGTTCAAATCGAGAAGCCGCGCTGTTATTTAATTCTGGTTTTGCCGCTAATCAGGCATTGTGCATGGCACTTTTTCCTCACATATCTCACGCCGGCAGTAGCGGGGCGCCTAGGTATATTATTG
This sequence comes from Pseudomonadota bacterium, assembly GCA_034190055.1. Lineage (GTDB taxonomy): Bacteria > Pseudomonadota > Gammaproteobacteria > Enterobacterales > Alteromonadaceae > Alteromonas. Next base: position 12,133 of record JAXHTT010000107.1, read on the forward strand.
CTGACAAGCTCATGCATGCGTCTTTTTTAGAAGGCGCACAATGTGTATCTGACAGCGCTAAGCTTCGCCGTTTCAAGCATAACGATCTGAGTCATTTAGAGAGCATGCTATCAAACGCTTGTCACAGCCAGTTATCCGATGCGGTTGGTAATTCTGATGCAAACCAGCAAGACATTCTGATTGCCAGTGAAGGTGTGTTTAGTATGGACGGTGACGTAGCGCCTTGCGAAGGTATCGCTGAACTGGCCGCTAAATATAATGCATGGTTTATGTTAGACGATGCACACGGTATGGGTGTATTGGGTGAAAACGGCTTCGGCACAGCAGAAGCACTAAACTTAAGCCAGAAACAAGCACCTATTGTTATGGGAACATTTGGCAAAGCAGTGGGCACGGCCGGCGCCTTTATTGCGGGAAGCCAAACCCTAATTGATTATCTGGTGAATTTTTCTAAACACTACGTATATTCCACTGCCATGCCGCCAGCACAAGCTGTGGCGACCTTGTACTCTCTTACACATATCGCCAGTGATACTGCCCGCCGCGAAACGCTACAAACCAATATCACCTATTTCAGAGAGTCGTTTCAAAAACGTTTTGGACAGACACTTAATACAAGCGCGAAAGGCGATGCACCAATTGAAATCACTTTGGGGCAATCACAAAGTGCGATTCAGCCTATTATCGTTGGTAACCCGGAGCGCGCGATAGCGCTAAGTGAGGGGCTAAAACAGCGCGGCATTTGGGCAACGGCTATCAGGCAACCTACGGTACCGAAAAACCAAGACAGGCTGCGCATAACGCTTACGTCAAATCATACATCACAAGAACACATAGGCTAACAGACACAGCTGGTAGGGAATCAGCAAGTTGTGCGCTGTTCGCAGATGGAACATGATCATCTGTTCAGTTCTTGACGGCAGTTGTCTGTTGTTCAAGGCACTAGGCCTTATCCATGGTGTCAAAGGCTATGGCACAGACGCGATTCATTGTCTGTTCAGCTGCATCACAAGAACACATAGGCTAGCAGACGCTGAGATGGTAGGGAATCAGCTAGTTGTGGGCTGTTCGCAGATGGAACATGATCATCTGTTCAGGTCTGCCTGTCAAGCTACTAGGTCTGGTCGGTGGTGTCAAAGGCTGTGGCATAGGCTGGTGAAAGCTGGAGGCCTACCACGGGTCCCACACTGCTCAGCCACTTGATCAAGTAGTATCTGCAATCACAACACCACAATCAACA
>JAXHTT010000108.1:0-13339 GCA_034190055.1 Pseudomonadota bacterium
CGTAATCTTCCATTGCATCTTCTACTGATGAGTAAGATCTAAACGCCGCTTTTTGTTTCTCTGGCAGTCCATTGCTAAACTCCAATGTATCCACCACAGCTTGCTCTCCTTGCCAACCTTTGTTGGCTTTTATGCCAAAAAGATTGTGCGAACTAGTACCATCGGACTTGTGAATGACAAATTTTCCCCATCCCGTTTCTACAGCCGCCTGAGAAACGATTGCTTTTGGATCCATGCCATATTTTGCTGCGACTTTTTCGGCAATAGGCATAAGACTCTCAACAAAGTGCTCCGGGCTTTCAAACATGGCGTCTTTTTGAGCCGCCTGTGTTTTTATTGAGTTTGAGGTAAGTGCTAGCTCTTGCGCTTCAGCTACCTTGTACTCACGGTTTCTATTGAGCGATGAAATATCACCGTCGCTTCTAATCACGCTTGCTGGTGTGTAGCTATCTTCGGTTTGCCCTAGCTGTTTCACTATTACATCAGCTAGACCTAAGCCTCCGCCAGATGTTAAATCTGTAGCAAGCTGCTGGTCGTGCATGTCGCGATAAAACTTTACTTGTTGCGAATTGAATGGACTGTTTTCATCTGCAAGGGCGTCTTGAGCTTTACGCATCGATTTCAACATCATCTGCACAAATATTGCCTCAAACTGCTGAGCAGCCTCTTGCAATACTGTTTCATCGCCTGACGCAATGGCTTCGCGCATTTTGTTTATGCTGCCCATATCATGGACATTACGTGCCATATCAAGCTGATTTTTTGTGCTTAGTGATTCCATCGTATTTATTCCGCTGTAACCCTATATTATTTCTATCGGATACTTTTAAAGACTACTTGTTTTAGATGATCACAAGCTCGCCGCGTAGAGCGCCCGCTTGTCGTAGAGCTTCTAAAATTGCCATTAAATCACCTGGAGCAGCGCCAACTTCATTAACTGCGCGCACCAGCTGATCAAGAGTGACGCCAGGCTCGAACTTGAACATTCTGCTATCGGCTAAATCAACATCTACAATTGACTGTGTTGTTACGACTGTTTCACCGTCAGCAAATGCATTGGGTTGAGCAACCTGCTGGTTTTCAGAAATCGTTACCGTTAAGCCCCCGTGGGTAATTGCCGCAGGCAGTAAGCGAACATCGCTTCCTATTACGATTGTGCCGGTGCGGCTGTTAATCACTACGCGTGCTGGTGCATCTGCCGGCGTAAATTCAAAGTTTTCCAGGGTGGCCAAGAAGCCAACTCGCTGGCCAACATCACGTGGAGCAGTAACTCGAACCGATGCGGCGTCGATGGGTTTAGCAATGATGTAGCCATTTTCAGGCTGCGCGCCTAAACGCTTGTTGATGGTATCGGCTAGTGCTTTTGCTGTTGAGAAATCGGGATAATGCAAATTAAGCGTCAAGGTGTCACCGTTGGCAAAGCCACTAGGCACCGACTGTTCAACCATTGCACCATTAGGAATTCTGCCCACCGTCGGCGTATTGACTACGATGCGTGAGCCATCACCACCTTCTGCGCCAAAACCGCTAACTACCAAACTGCCCTGCGCCACCGCATAAACTTTCCCATCTACACCTCGAAGGAAAGTTTGCAGCAACGAGCCGCCTTGCAAGCTTTTTGCTTCGCCAACAGAAGAAACCGTTACGTCAATCGTCTGCCCTGGCTTACTAAACGCAGGTAAATTCGCATGCACAGCAACAGCGGCAACGTTTCGAGTGTTAGGACGAATATTGGGGTCCATGCGAATACCAAAATTCGCTAGCATGGTTCTAAAGCTTTGTTCTGTGAACGGGTTTTGCTCGCCCGTTCCAGGAAGACCGACAACTAAGCCATAGCCTATTAGCTGATTCGAACGCACGCCTTGAATTGAAGCTACATCTTTAATCCTTTGAGCATTTGTTGATTGAATGCTAGTGACACTAAGGCACACACTTAAAACTAATAGTGAAAGAATACGCATCATCACACTCCACGCTTAAAGCGGCCACCAAGAAGACGAAAAGAATTTGGTAAGCCAACCTTTTTCTTGTGCTCTCGCAAAAGTGCCAGTGCCGCTATATTGAATGCGTGCATTCGCAATTTTGGTCGACTCTATCTGATTGTCAGGGTTTATATCTAACGGTCTAATTACGCCAGTAAGGCGAATATATTCATCACCATGGTTAAGCGTCATCCACTTTTCACCACGAACAATAAGGTTCTTATTAGGGAGCACGTCGACAACCGTCACTGATATAGCACCTTGCAAGCTATTCGTTTGGTTAGCAGCGGCATCGCCAGAAAAATCGTTCGATGCACCTAAACCAAATTGGATTGACTCACCGCCAATGTTAATCGGATTACCGGCCAAGCCAGTGATAGGCTGAATGTCTGCGTTGGTGTCTCTTGACGTGCTTGTATTCGCCGATTTAGTTGCCGCCGTATTCTCACTTAGCACCACAGTTATGATGTCGCCAACTTGACGCGCAGTAACATCGGAATACAAGCTATTAGCCAAATGTGCGCGAAACAGTGAACCATCTTCAACAAGAGATTCCTCTGGATAGTTTGGAACAACTGGCGCATAAAAAGGGTCGTTCGCTTGCACTCGACTGTCAGTGGTACTTTGGCAAGCGACAAGCAAACCACATAATAAAACAGTAATTGCGCAACGCATTATCATATCCCCTACAGCTGCTGAATAACTTGACCAAGCATTTGGTCAACTGAAGAGATAACCTTCGAGTTCATTTCGTAAAGACGCTGACTCTCAATAAGGTTTACTAGCTCTTCTGTTACGTTAACGTTGGATGTTTCAAGCGTGCCTTGAGAAATCATTCCCAGTCCTTGAAGACCCGGAATCCCCTGAATAGGTGCGCCACTTGATGCTGTTTCGACAAATAAGTTTTGACCAATAGGCTGCAAACCAGTGGGGTTAACGAAATCGGTAACGTTCAATTGTCCTAACAGCTGAGGTTCCGCTTGTCCGCGAATACTCACGCTAATTTGGCCATCTTGAGAAATAGTTATTTGCTGTGCATCGGGCGGCACTGTTACCTGTGGCTGCAGCAAATAGCCTGCACCTGAGGTTACGATTTGGCCTTGATCGTTCATACTGAACTGACCATTTCGGCTGTAAGCTAACGTACCATCAGGCTGCAAAATCTCGAAATAACCTCTACCTTGGATAGACAAATCTAGCGCGTTTTCAGTGGTAAGTAAGTTACCTTGTGTGTGCGCCTTTTGCGTAGACACCACTTTCGAACCCGACCCTAGCATTAACCCTGAAGGGAGTTCAGTATCCGCAGATGAACGACCGCCCGGTTGATTAATATTTTGATAAAGCAAATCTTCAAACACCGCTCGGTCTTTCTTAAAGCCCACTGTCGACGCGTTTGCTAGGTTGTTTGAAACCACCGCCACATCAGTTTGTGCGGCATCTAGTCCGGTTTTACTAATCCACAGTGCTGGATGCATGTTGACCTCCGACGTTGCTCATTTGGCAACGATGATAAAAATTCGATTACAGGATGCGAAGCAGCATATTGCCACGTGTATCAAGCTCTTCAGCTTGCTTCATTACCTTCACTTGAAGCTCGTAGTGACGCTGAAGGCTAATCATGTCCACCATTTCTTCTACGGCGTTGACATTTGAACCTTCAAGCATGCCTGACATAACTTTGACGTTAGCGTTAGCGGGTGCAACCGAGCCGTCTTCCATACGGAACAAGCCATCATTTCCTCGTTCCATGTCTGCATAATTGGGGCTTACTAACTTAAGGCGGCCTACTTCTTCAATTACATTTGCAGGGGCGCCGAGCTGCCTCATCGACAGCGTGCCATCTGCAGCTATATTTAAATTATCTAAAGGCACAGGCAGAAAAATAGGGCCGTTGTCACCTAGCACCATTCGGTCATGAACGTCTGTCAAAATTCCGTCGTCGCCTAATTTGAAGTTGCCATCACGAGAATAGGCTTCTTGTCCATTTTGATCTTGTACCGCAAACCAGCCATCGCCTTGGATTGCCACGTCTAAATCGCGGTCCGTTTTAATCATTGGCCCTGACTCATAGTTATTAGATGGGCTTTCAGTCATAGAGAACACACGGGTTGGCAAACCTTCGCCGTAGGCCGGCATTGACCTTGCCTGCTCAAGCTGAGCTCTGAAACCCGTTGTTTGTGCATTTGCTAAGTTATTGGCTCGAACCCCGGTACCTAATAGGTCTTGAGATGCCCCACTTGCCGCAATGTAGAGAAGTTTGTCCATGACTGACTTTTGACTCTGATTAAACCTTAAACAAGATTTTGCAAAGGCAATGCCAATGTGTGGAAATTTAGTTCAATTGAAAAATATGAGAGATAGCAATTTGATATATATAGGAAAATAAAAAGGCCGCTGCGCCGCGACCTATTCATATAAGCGCAATATAGCGCGATTTCTCGCGCCTGATTATTGCCGCTTTTCGCTTCACCTAAAGTGAAGAAATGTTATCTATCGAATGTTAAGGATAGTCTGGTTAAGCGAGTTATTAACTTCAAGCGCTCGTGAGTTTGCCTGGAAGTTACGCTGAGCAATGATCATGTCAATGAGCTCAGTGGTTAAGTTAACATTCGCCTGTTCAAGGGCAGAAGAGTTAATCTCACCGAACGTACCTGTTGTTGCCTCACCCGCTAGCGCTTCACCCGAAAGAATACTTTCTTTCCATTGAGTACTACTTTCCTGAGTTAGACCTTGCTCGTTAGAGAATCGCACTAACGCAACACGCACGATAGGTTCAGAAGTACCATTTGAGAAGGTTGCACGAACCAAACCATCAGGGCCAATATCGATACCTGTTAAACGACCCACTGGCAAACCATCTTGTTCTAGTGACGTTACCTCAAAGGCTGAAGCAAACTGCGTTGGCTCGTTAGGCGTGGCGTTATTGACATCAAGGTTGAAATCAATGCTTATCTGCTGCGTAGGGTCTGAGCCATTTGCGAGGATACCGGCGCCTAGTGCTTCAGTTTGCATTTTGAAATCTAGCGTTGGTAAGCCATCTGGCGTTTCCATACCAGAGAAATCACCACCTTGAGAGAAGATGAGTTTAGATGCAGTTACTGCATTACCTGTGTTACCGCCAACCGAGTTAACTGCTGTTGCAGGGTCAGTATCGGCACCCGTAGAGTCTGTCATATCAACAAGGGTATCGTCGACTGCTGTTGCAACATACCATTCGTTATCTACACCAGGTGAGCCGTCTTTGATAAAGTAATAGGTCATAACATGACTATCACCCAGTGAATCATAAACGGTAACCGACGTGGCCGCGTTATAAGTCAACGGATCTTCAGGGTTGAAGTCTTGAGGGTCTAGTCCAACATCACCGGCAGGAAGATTCATACGAATATCAACTTCAGAGGTTTGCTGCGGTGAGCCAGAAGAATCAGGAATACGAACAGGTTCAGTGGTACTTAAAGCAACTGATGCACTTGTTCCATCAGCATTTACCGGAAAACCGAGAAGGTTGTCGCCATTACTGTTTACTACAAAGTTGTCACTATCAAGCTTAAATTGACCAGCACGTGTGAATGAAAAGTCACGTGACGTAATTTCAGGTACCGTTGCAAAGAAACCATTACCTGTAATTGCTAGATCAAGCGACGTGTTAGTAAACTGTAGGCTACCTTGAGAAAATTGCTGTGCAACTTCTTGAGTTAGGACACCGTCACCTACTTTTGTTTTACCACCCGCTAGAAGAGATGCAGCATAAACATCACCAAATTCAGCTCGTGATTCTTTAAAGCCAACCGTATTTACGTTTGCGATGTTGTTGGCGGTTACATCCAAATCTTTTTGTGCGGCCGATACGCCACTCAGTGCAATATTAAAAGACATTATTGATTCTCCTACTAACTGCCGATTTGAATGACGTCATCAAGATTGATACTGACATCACCATCCAAATTCAAAATTACGCCCTGACCACTGCCGGCCAAGCTGACACTTCCAACATGACGATTGACGGCAGTATTCAGCTGAACACCTTCACCGTTTAGTTCGCCAGTGGCACTGATAACATATTCACCAGGTTCCATTTGGTTGCCATGCTTATCTTTGCCATCCCATTCAAACTCAATGTTGCCGGCACTTTGTGTACCTGCATCAATGGTTTTAATTACTTCTCCAAACTGGTTCTCAATGTTTATCGTCATGTTTTGAACCGTTTTCTCGTTCACTATGACGCCAGAGAGCCCTTCACCTTCGTTCGCCATGTAACCGACATTACCTTGAACTAGCACGTTTTGACCGATAAGGCTTGATGCTTGCAATGCTTGGTTCGACGTCATTGAAGCCGCAAACGACCCGAATTGTTCGTTAAGCTGGGAGATGCCGTCTGCCATCGTAAATGACGTCATCTGCGCCACCATCTGATCGTTGTCTACCGGCTTAGTAGGGTCCTGATTAGCAAGCTGCTCAGTCAACATTGAAAAGAAATCTTCTTGCGTTAACTGCTGCTCGGTACCATCGGCAACTTTGACAGTTTCTTCCTGCCAATAAAGGTCCGTGTTTAAGCCGGTGTTGTTTATGGTGTTCACTGATTGATCCTCACATTATTCAGGCTGCAAACTACTGCCCTTTGCCTAGTTGCAGAACGCGGCGAAAGATTCGCTTAGTGGTATCCGCTACCTGTACGTTTGTTTCATACGCTTTAGACGCTGACATCATATTTGCCATTTCTTCTACAATGTTGACGTTAGGTTTATAGATATAGCCTTCTTCGTCCGCCATTGGGTTATTAGGGGCGTATTCAACTTGGAGCGGTGCGTCGCTCTCCACTATTCCTTTAACCTGAACACCTGTACCCTTTGACTGATCGCGCATAGCGTCTTGCAACGCCGTTGCAAAAACAGGGTGACGAGCTCGATAGGTTTCGTCATAGCTACTACTTACCGAGTTTGCATTGGCAATATTACTCGCAGTGGTATTAAGACGGACATTTTCGGCCTCCATACCTGTGCTCGAAATTTGCATTACATTAAATAAACTCATGACTATTGACCTCCTGAGCTAAGTGCTTTTTTCATGCCCTTAATTTTTCCATTCAAAAACTCAAGGCTTGCTTGGTAGCGCAATCCATTGTCTAGAAATCTATTTCTTTCCGCTTGAACTTCTACCGTATTGCCGTCACCCGTGTCTGGCTGCATGGGCACGCGGTATTGCATGTCAAAGTTTGCCGCTACAGACGAAGGGTTGCCGCCTAAGTGACGCTCATTTGTCCGCACTAACCCCGCAGAAACATGATTTGTTGCGCCGCCGGATGATTCTCTCATCGCTGACTGCATGGCTTTATTGAAATCAATATCTCTTGCTTTGTATCCGGGCGTATTCGCATTAGCTAAATTCCCTGAAATAACCTCCATACGCTCTGTGCGTATCTTGAGTGCAGACTCGTGAAAGCCCACTAATTTATCTAGGTTAATAGCCATAACATGACCTCTGACATACATTTAAAAATTTTTCGTGTCGACAAGCTAAACGGAAAATACGAATTAGAGTTTTGCCGTTTTATTGTCGTTTGCAAAAATAGTTAGCAAGGCAGATGCCATAATGGGATTTTGGCGGGATGAATGGGCACTAGCGAACCGGCCTGACATATAAAATGCTTTATATATCAAGCCGATAAATTAGATTATTTTTTTTGATAGTAAAGACCGGGGTGACACTTCACCATACTGTAAATATCACTCGCAGCACTTATAGACTCTGACGCGCCAAGAAATAACACGCCATCGGACTGCAGCTGTCCGGCAATTTGTTGCAGGATCCGTTGTTTGACTTCTGCTGAAAAGTAGATCAATACATTACGGCAAAACACGATATCAAATCGACCGAGCGCGGCATAACTAGTAAGTAGGTTCAAACTTCTAAAGCTGACCATTCGGCGAACTTCAGGCTTCACCTGCATAAGCCCATTGTCATTCTGTTGGAAAAAAGCTTGTCTTCGCTGTGGAGACAAACCTCTGGCAAGAGACAATTCGTCGTAAATGCCAGCTTCGCATTTTTGTAGCATCTCAGATGACAAGTCAGTAGCTACAATTTCAACTCCTGCTCTAAGAGCACCAGGACGTTGACGCTGAAATTCAAGCACAGACATTGCAATAGAATAAGGTTCCTGCCCTGATGAACAGGCAGCACTCCAAATTCGGATCTTCTGATTTTTGGTTGATAAGGATGGCAATAAATCCTTTACAAGAAGATCGAAGGGATAGTTGTCGCGAAACCATAGTGTTTCGTTGGTTGTCATTGCGTCTATGACGCTTTGAAGCAAGTTTCTATCAACACCCCGTACGACAACATCAATCAGCTCGTCTGCAGACCCGTACTTATACTTATAAAGCAACGAAGCCAAACGACTACGGACGAGATATTGTTTATTCTCCCCCAACACTATGCCACATTGCTTTTCAAGAAACTCTCTAAATTTAAGGTAGCTTGCAGGCGAAACGTCTTTATTAGCCAATCCTTTTCTGCTCCGTTATTCGCACTCGGTCATCAGCCACTTCTGTACGGCAGTCGCTAATTCGTCTGGGTGGAACTTCGCAATAAAGTCATCTGCCCCCACCTTTTGTACCATAGCCTGGTTAAATACCCCACTTAATGAAGTATGAAGAACCACGTGAAGTTTTTGAAGCTCGGGGGTATTTTTAATTTCTGCAGTGAGGGTATAGCCATCCATTTCCGGCATTTCGATATCTGAGACTAATACACCTACACGGTTTGTCACATCACCGTATTCTTCGGCAATTTCTTTCAGTCGATTAAGTGCTTCAAGGCCATTTTTAGCCAGCTCAATTTCAAGACCTAGCGATGTAAGAGCCTTCTTCACCTGGTTTCTCGCTACTGCCGAGTCATCAGCAATGAAGATAATTTTGTTCTCTTGCCCTTCGGTAGTTAGACCTTCAGCAACATCCGCACTCACCTCAGCATTAAGCGGAGAGATCTCGTTTAGAATTTTCTCTACATCTAATATTTCAATGAGTTCATTTTCTACCTCAGTGACTGCCGTCAAATAACTGGCCCGCCCTGTGCCTTGTGGCGGCGGCATGATGGCATCCCAGTTGGTATTGATAATGCGCTCAACAGCGCCAACCAAAAAGCCTTGAACCGAGCGGTTGTATTCAGCAATGACGATAAACGCGTTAGAGAGGTCTTCAATTTTACGACCACGTGTAGCCATACTCAGATCGATAACCGAAATCGTCTGGCCTCGAATGTGTGCAACACCGCGAACCAGTGGATTTAGTTTTGGCATCGCAGTAAGCGGAGGGCATTGCAAAACCTCCCGTACTTTAAACACGTTAATACCAAACCGTTGACGCCCGTTCAGCCTAAACAGCAACAACTCTAAGCGATTCTGCCCAACAAGCTGCGTTCGCTGGTTTACCGAATCTAAAACACCCGACATAGGTCACCTCTAAGTAATACTGGGCATGATCATTGCCTCATACGATAAGCATAGACAATATCACTAAATTTTTGCAGGTTAAACGACAGAAAAATGACACCAAAGGTTTGTTCGAACTTTAATCATGCTTCAACATCGTTCATTAAATCAGCACTGGTTAAAGCATATACTATGCGCCCTTTGGCTAAAATGCTGTGGTTAAACCTGATTTTTAAAAATGTAGATTTCACTAAGCATAGCCAATTAATCGTAAACTGAACACGAAAAGTCATGATGAAAAAGATATACGAAAAAATGCGTTTTAATTTCTCTCGCTCGTTAGCCTGCTTAGTAGTCGGTTTGCTAAGTGCGCATTGCCATGCAGCAGCGACCAACCATGAGCAAGTTGAAAAAGGTGCCAAGCAGTACTTGATAAATCAACTTAACGATAGTGCGCAGGATACTAACATTGATGTGGATATTGTGAAGATAGACGATCGGATAAATATCCCAGACTGTCCAACGGGTTTTCAATACAATGCTTCACAGGAAGCGTTGAGCCAGTCCTACATATCGGTTCGAGTAAGCTGTAAAAATAACGAGTGGTATTTATTTACCAGTGGACAGGTAACACGGACAAAAGAGATTGTGGTGACTCAGGGCGCAATTAGTCCCGGTACTGTTTTAACTTCATCAAATCTAACCAAGGCAAAAGTTGACATAAGACGACTACGCCACACAGCATTTACTGATTTAGAGTCATTAATTGGTGCTCGAATGAAGCGCCGCATTACCGATGGACAGGCAATACAATCAAATATGCTATGCTTTGTGTGCAAAGGCGATAGAATAACGATTACCGCAGAGGTTGCGGGTATGGAAGTTAAGACAGCTGGAATAGCACAGCAAGATGGCGTGGTTGGTGACAATATAAAAGTGATAAATGCCAGTAGCCAAAAGGCTATAATTGCTAGGGTCGCAAGCCCTGAAGAAGTCGTGATACACTTATAAAAGTAGGCGTTAAATATCTACTAATTTGTTCTCAATTTAGCTAAAGATATTTGCCAAATGGCCGATATAAATATCAGAGGCAAAACAGTAGTGAGGACTGGATATGGCAATTAACAATGTAAACAATGGGTTACCCAAAACACCCGTTGATAATGGGAAAGTTGCGCAGCAAAATCAGACGCAACAATCTCAACAACAAGCTTCAGCGCAATCGGCACAAACCGCACAAGCGCCAAGACAAGATTCTGTTTCTTTGACACAGTCTGCTCAGCAGCTAAATCAAGTTCAGAAGAAAGGAAGTGAGGCGCCTGTTAATCAGGAAAAAGTAGATCGCTTAAAGAAAGCGATCCAAAGTGGTGAGTACAAAGTCAACCCTGAAGTGCTTGCTAATAAAATAGCGAAACTTGAATCCGAGATTTTTGGGACTAAGTAATTCGACGCGAAGAGATTAGGGTCTTTTCAACAGACACGGTTAATGAGATAAGTACAGTGACAGAACAAGCGAGCCAGTTAACTCAAGCATTATCACGTCAAGTGGAGCAAATGACTTCACTGGCGACGCTGCTTGAAAACGAACTGCAGCTGATAAGTTCACGTGATGCAGAATCTTTAATGAATTTGTTGGATGAAAAAGCAGACCTTCTAACGTCTATACAAACTTTGGACGCCGAGATTGAAAGTGCTATCAGCAGTGAAAATTCAATGTCGGAGGAAGACGAAGCGTTAATGGCTGACGCTAAGAAGCTTCTCGAAGATTGTAAATATCGAACACAGGTCAATCAAAAAGCCGTTGAGCAAGGACAGCTACGCCTCACACATTTGCGGAATTTGATGATGGAAGTTCGAGCAAAAGAGTCACTCACTTATGACAAAAAAGGAAAGCCGAAAGGCGGAACTTTAGGTTCTGGAGTGAGTGCTTAGTTATCTACGTCGCGGTTTATTAAGCCCATCGGCTGTTAATTTTACTCTGTGACTACGCACCTTTATTTACTCCATGATGAGTTTGCTGTTCCAGCTCTTCTTTGGTTTTGTTTCTAGTAATACTTCACATCTTTCACTCGACGTGGCTTTGCAGTCGACAAGTAAATATCGTAAACCTGCTTCATATCCAAAGAAAGCTCGGTAACGTAGGTATCATCTCCCACAGGATACGTCTTAACTACCTCGGCACCTCTAATTACTCCCTCAACCGACGCGCGTAATGTTTCGCTGTCAACAATAAGACCCGATACAGACTGCCTACCTTCAATTTTTTGACCATATACCTGCTCGGTTAACTCACGGTATGCATCTAATTTTGACGCTTTCATTGCCATGATCAATTTCATACTGTCGGACTCGCCATTTTGCGATGAAATTGGCGCATAGCCTACCGCTTTTAAAACAGGATAAGTTTCAGGCTCAACGGTTTCCCATTCGACGTGTTTATCAATAATGCCGCAACTGCTCAATGATATTGCCAGGCTAAACATGGAAGACCGCAAGAGTACCTTTGAATGCTTTAGTCTGTTCAACCACATAACTTAAAACCTCTGTGTGCATCAATCGTGAGTTAGTGACATCTAAATGTTGATCTTATTAATCTTTATAAGCTAGTCGCATTTCAACAAAGCGTTATGAAAAACACCAAACTCCATAAAGACGCTTTGCAGTCACATATCTTGGTAATAGGGAAACAAGCAAAAAATGCGCCCATTTTCTTTCAAAATTGACTTCCCCTTAAATTGGCACTTTTTTCGCATAATTCCCATATGGATTACGACATTGTCTAATCGCAATAGTTAAGCAACCACAGAGGTGCGACGTGCGACAAACAAGCAGAACAACGCAAATGGCATGTTTAAGTAGAGTCATGGCGGTAGTTTGCCTACTTGGTCTGGTGGCGGGGCAAGCCAATGCCGTTTGGTATGAAGCCACAGGACAAGCGGTAGTAATGAATGGTGACAAAGAAGCCGCAAAACGCGCAGCAACACAAGATGCGCTTAAACAAGCGATGTTATTTGCTGGGGCGTCAGTGCAAAGTGTAGCCAAACTCACTAATGGGCTTCTGAAAAACGAAGAAATGACGATCCGTTCGACAGGCGAAGTCGAGCAGTTAGAACTCGTGAGTGAAACTTATAATGGCGATGTAATGACAGTTAGTGTGCGTGCAGACATTTTTCCAAAAGGAAAAGTCTGCTCAGCGCAGAACGACGAAAAGCACTTTGCTACAACTCATTTTAGAATAAGAAACAGAGCTCAACTAACCCAAGGAAGTATTTCGCACTTTGATAAGGCCTTTACGCAGCGTTTAGCTAAGGCAATGCAAAAACAGACCGATAATCTCAGCCTTACTTACGTTGCTCCCCATACGGCAAAATTTGATAGCCGCTATACCGATAAAAACGTACGTACGCTATCAGATCAGAGTAACACGCAATTCGTGATTATCGGGGTTATTGATGATTTAAGCGTTACGCAAAAAGAAGCATCCGTGTTTACACCATGGCGAGGCAACACTTCACATCGTGCGTTCGCAATGTCTGTACAAGTTTATGACGGAATAAACGGCGGCCTTCTGTTCAGTTCCTCTTACGATACTAGTGAAGAATGGACGTTTGATAGGTTTGAAGACGTTGACGAATTTTCCTCAACATTCTGGCAATCACGCTATGGTCAAGCAATCGACGCATCAATCAGTCAATTAATTGAAGATGTTAAAGAAGCGACGGCCTGCCAACCTGTTACCGGTCGCGTTATAAGTATTGCGAATAATAAAATTTCCGTATCTCTTGGACGAGATAATGGCATTACTGAAAAAGATGAACTCCACCTTTACCAGGCCAAAGAGGTAGTCGACAATCGCGGTAGAAGCTATCTTCAATATACGCTCTACCCCGGGAAATTTATTGTTGATAGTGCGTATGGGAATTCGTCTGTG
>JAXHTT010000109.1:0-13324 GCA_034190055.1 Pseudomonadota bacterium
CGCGTATCAGCCACTTTTCTCGCTTTTCTGGCGAATCGGTAGACATCGCGAAGGCCAGTTGTGCTTCAGCTACATCGCCGAGTGCTGCTAGGCGCATAAAACGCTCTGAAGCACCCTCTTCACCTAAAATTTGGTACAACAACCACGCAGCGTCGGCATTTTCTAGGTTAACAAGCTTTTCCAGAAAATAGGTGGCTGTTTCTTGATCAACAGAAACCGTAGAAGAAAAGCCATTGTTATATGCGCTCTCAAATATTTCGAGCATGTGGACTTGGGCAGTGTCACTACCCTGCTTTGCAGCCAGCCATAGCAGCGCTAGCGCGTTATCTCGTGGATTATTTTCAAGGGTAGTATCAGTGCTATCTGGGGCAATAGCATCAGGCTGAGCGCTATCGGACTCGCCTGTTTCCTCACTTTCTAACGAAGTTCCACCTACATTTTGATGTGATGGTGATAGCACGCTAATAGCGTTCGAGATAAGTTGAGGGGCGTAGCGCCCGCTATCGCCCGCAACGATGAGCAGTGCGAAGACTGCTAAAAATAAGCCTCGCATAATGCTTTGCTCTTACTCTTCGCTAACTACTTTGTTGCTAGCTTTATCACGCAAACGGTTAAGTTCCATTCTTGCGTAACGATGCTCTACGTAATCGAATACATTTGTACTTAGCGCAAGCTTAAAGTAATTCGATGCGATGCCGCTATTTCCGCGCAGAGAATGAAATTTACCTAAGTAGAAATACGCTTCACATAATCGGTCAGTGAGTGCTTTTTGGCTTTTAACACCGTCTAGCAGTGAGTTAAGCACATCATTTTCACCGACACTACCTAGGAATAAATCCACCAGCGTGGTTGCCCAATGTTCATTGTCGAGCGTAGGACGAATCGACGCTAAATAAGTTTGCCCTTCAAGTTCTGACACATCGTGATGCGCAAAGTAAGCCCACAGCGCACGAAACGGATCGCTGTCATCTTTCTTAAAAAAGCGATTTAAATCTTCAACGGCAAGCTCTGCTCTGCCGCCATAATAAAGCGCGATACCACGGTTTAAAAACGCGAAATCATACTCAGGGTTAATTTCCAACGTAGAGTCAAATGCCTCATAAGCTTGAAGGAAGTCACTCTGTTGAATGTAATGAATCCCCATAGAGTTATAGGCTTCAGCTAAATCGGGCTTTAAATTAATTGCTTGTGTGTAATCGAACTGAGCTAGACCTGCAAGACCTACACTGTCATAAAGCATGCCTCGTTGAAAATGCAGTTCGGCTTTGTCTTCATTTGAAAGCGCCGGGCTTGTTAGTACTTGATTATAGCGTGCGATTGCCATCTCAGAACGCGGATTTATAGGAGCAGGCTCAGCTAAAAGCAGATTTCCCATCTGTGGCCTTTCTGAAACTGAGGGTGTTTGCGCACAACCGGTTAAAATAGCAGCGAATAGAGAAAAAAAGATGAGACTAACGTTTCTGCACATGGTAAAAAAGCATTCTATAAAAAAAGAAAAAACCGCCTGAGCATTTAATATACGCTTGTCCGCGGCGTTAATGCCGCCAACCTTCTCGCATTTGATGATAAAAGTAAAGCCTATTGGGTGGTTAACACAGGTAGCTATGAAGAAAAATAATTTAGAACAACTATCACAACTTGCTTTTAACGCACAGAAAAATTCTCATTCACCTTATTCCAATTTTAAAGTTGGTGCTGCTGTGCTTACCCCGAGTGGAGAAACCTTTGCTGGGTGTAACGTAGAAAGCGCGGCCTTCCCTTTAGGGCAATGTGCAGAAGCCACGGCCATTGGAAATATGGTCACAAATGGACAAAACCGTATTTCGCATATTGTTATTGCTAGCCCAAATGACGAGTTTTGCTTCCCTTGTGGCGGGTGTAGGCAGAAAATTGCTGAATTTGCCCCAGATGAAACCCCTGTCACTATGGTAAGTCAAAGTGGCGAGACATTCGAAACCACTATTGGTGAATTGTTGCCAAATGCTTTTAGGGCGCACGATTTAGACAAGTAAGTTGAATAACCATACCTTGCAACAAACGAGGCTAAGGCAGTTTTCAGCTCTACCAGCCTCGTTTCTTCGTTTCTATTCGTCAATACAACGCAAAGATATCAGCACATCAAAGGCTTAGTAGACTGTTTGATAGACAGTATTCGTCCTTGACTATCGAATGCTAGCGCGACTTGTGTACCCACGTTAATATCCCCTTCTATACGGCCATTAATATTTAACGATGCAATAAGGCGCTCAGAAACGACAACTTGCTGATTTTTACAGTTCACCAATAGCCAATAACCATCTTGCGATTTCAATGTAGCTGGCTGCTGGGAAACAGCTCTAGCAACCAAACTACTCTCGACATATTGGCGAGTATAGGCATTGAAACGAGCTTGATAGTCGTTATTGAGATTATTAGCCAACAATTCATCTTCACCTTCAAAACCGTGATAATGAACAATATCTACACTGTGTGCAGCAGTTTGCATACCTTGCGAGTGACGGCTTTGAAATGTTCCGATGTTGTACACACCGAGCATGGCAACAATAGCAAAAGCCACAGCGGTAAATCGAAGGGTTGATGACGCGAAATAGGCACGAAGGTGCGAAGCCAATGCAGCGAACATACGCTCTGTGTAACTTCCGTTTGCTCTAACCTTATTATGTGCAAGCACATTGGCACGTACCCTTGCGTTTGCCATATCGGATGCTACATCGCCTTGTTTATGTAACTGCTGGCTGCGTCTGAACGCTTCTTGTAGCTCTTTATCTGAGATAGACATGATTACAATTTCTCCAGCATAGTTTTAAGACTGTCTTTAGCATATCGAATTCGTGTCTTAACCGTTTCTTTCTCAGCGCAGCACATATCGGCTATTTGCGATAAACTAAAACCTTCAAACTGCAGCGAGAGCGCCTCTTTCTGCTTGTAAGGTAACTGTGCTAAACAAGCTTTAAACACGTCTTTTTCTAACCCTTTGGCCACGTCATCTTCTACCGAAGACTGCGCGTGCTTTACCAGCTCAGAAACGGTAAATGCTTCTACAGCTTCGTTACTATATTCAAGCTTGGCGTTTTTACGGAATTCATCAATAAGGGCTCGCCTTCCAATGGTAAACAACCAAGCTTGAAAATTATCGCCGCTTTTAAATAAATGGCGGTGCTCAATAACTTTTATCCATGTACGCTGACATATATCTTCAGCTATGGAGCTGTCGCTTAATACTTTAAGAAAATAAAATAGCTTGGAACTGTGTAAATCAAAAAGTGCGGCTAACGATGCTTCATCACCTTTTGCACTATATTGCAGCATTAGCCTTTCACTCACTCCCAGCGCTCTTTCGCGCTTACCTTGAAAAAGACTTTGCAAGCTTGCGCCTATACTCATAGGCTATCCTTATTGTTCTAGTTTGAAATCTAATACTACAACCATACCCGGTTGACTAACAGGTTTACCGCCGTCCAACTTAGGCTTGTACTTCCATTTTTTAAGCGCGCGGCGTGCTGCTCTGTCAAACACACGCTTGGGCTCAGAATCTAATACCTTTATATCCGATACAGCGCCGCTAGCACTTACCGTAAACCCAAGCTTTACCCAACCTTCAACACCATCTCGACTCGCGTCTGGCGGGTACGTAGGATCAACCCTGAACTGAGGCGTAGCCTGCATATCACTTTGAACACTATTCAGATTTATTGATAAATCCAATGCCGTATTAGGAACCTGTGTGTTTATTTCGAAATTTCCTGGGCCGTCATTTGGCTCAGGGTCAATCTCGACCTTTTTTTGCGGCGGCGTTTTGATGACTTGCTCAATAGGCGCAATGGGCTTTTTAGTAATAGTTCGTTCATCTTCAGGCTGATAGATGATGGGTTCAAAAAACACCGGCGGCGCTTCACTTATATACACCTTATCTTGCCTTATCAGCTCTGCCATTAAAACGAATAGACCGGCAGTAACCACTCCCCCTGCAAGAGCAATAGTGGTTGCGTTGATAGCCCGCTTGTGGAAAGGCGCTCTTGCGAAAGGTACTAGGCTAGGTTGTACCAGACTTTGTGAATTAGCGCGTGGTAGAATTGTTGTTTGCATATTGTTCCCCCTTTTTCACTAAACGGAGGAACTAAAGAAAAGGGGTGAAAATATTTATTACTTTCCTGCAATTGGCCTTACAGCTTTTTAAGCAAGCTTGGCAGGCCTTCAATCATTATTTTCATCTTGGCGCTTATTTAGATTCGCTGCTGCCATAAAGCCGATAATAAAAATGGCGAAGATAACCACGCCTACCCAAATCAATACGTTAAAAAGAAAGTCCATGTTATTCCTTAATCACAGTTTTGTGATTCAACCTTATCGTTTATTTGATTGAGTAGGAGAATTAGATCACCCAGCCTATTTACTTCATAAACATTGTTATTCAGATTTTACTACACCAATCGCCATTACAGACTGACCATCTTTAATGGCTGGCATTTGATTAACCATCATAACCGTGCCATCAACAGGCGATTTTAGGGATTCAACTAAATTACCAAAATAGTCGGTAACCTTACCTATGTCTTGCCCAGTTACCACTTTATCGCCTATCTCCACTGAGGCCTTGAAAAAACCGGTTTTTGAGCTTTTAGGGTATTTAATGGTTTCGTAGATAATTGGCTCAGGGTGCGGTTTTGACTGTTCTGGCAACATCTTTAGAAAATACATAGCGTTCTTAGCCACCTCTAGCGCTTTCGCTACAGACTCTTCATCTGTTTGCGCTAAGTGCCCTATTTCGGTGGTAAGGCCAGGCTTCCCCCTTGTCATCGCTGTATTAGGGTAAGAAATTGAATTGTTAGGGTCTCTTGGGCGGTCGCCATACATAACAATATGCTGCATGCCGGTTGCTTTCGCGAATTCAAATGTTAAAGCGTCAAGCTCTTCGTCGCCCACAAAAGGAGAATACACATGATTCAGTAACGTTTGGTTTGCGCTTCCAGAATGCATGTCTATTAAAAAGTCAGCTTTGCCAATAAATTCTCTGGTTAGCAGTTCCGCAATTTGCTCTGTTGGTGTGCCGTCTGCGTTCCCTGGAAACTCCCTATTGAGGTTTTTCTCATCTCTAGGATTTAACGCTATTCTATTGCTATGAAACCCGTCTAAGTTGGCTAAATGCAACACAACCAACACACCGCTCATTGCTTTAGGATCAAGATTTTGCTGAAGTTGTTGCAAGGCATACATTGACGGGAACTCGTCACCATGAATACCGGCTGTAAGTAGCAGTATGGGACCGTCTTCTTTTCCGTTAATAACCGTTACCGGCAGGGTTATATTTTTCTCATTAGCAAGATAGGACGCTTTCTGACCCGTTTGGGTGGTCACGCCCATCAATTCATAAGGTTCATTTGCGCTAGCGTTAATGCTAAACGCAGAACAAAGGGAAACAAGCACACTGGCTAACGCTTTCTTCTTAAACGTCATATATAGAAACTCATTGGAAAATAACGCACTAGTAGGCAAGAACGTTTTAACTTGATCAATAAAAACTATTTTAAAACACCTTTATGAAAAAACACCCGATGTCTGCGGGCATTGCGTTATTCTAACGAAATTAAAAGCTGGTCAACTTCACTTTGCTGGTTCTAGGTTTGATACTTCGTCAATTTCTGGCTGTTCATTACTTCGCTCCTGCATTGCTAACTGAGCATTAGAAACTTTTTTAATCATTAACCAAGTAACTAATGCTAAAGGAATTGAAATAACTTCTGAGGCCTGTGACACCAAGTTCACATTCATAATTTCAGAGATTTCTTCCGCTCTTCTAGACATTCTAAATGCCGCCTGCCCCACCATGCTATTCGCAATCCAGAAAAACCACCAGATTACCAAGATAGAGCTTACTTTTTCTACTGGCCAATTAGTTGGGTTTTGACTTGCCTGCCAGATTTCTTTCATCGCTTGATAGGGCTTCCACAGCGAAACAATTGGAATGAAATAAAAACCTATCGACCAGCCTGGCGAAAACACCATATCCTTCGCACCAAATTGACGTGCATTTTGATTTGCTTGATAAATCCATCTTAAAATTAAAACGCCAGAAACGATAAATACACCAAGGTAAGAAAAAGCAATAACGGCTTGCCTCATGTCATTAGCTTCGGCATCGGCCACCGCCATTTCTTGGCTAAAATAAACGCCGTTTTGGAAGTCTGTTAAAAGCTGGTACTCCATTAAATTTGAGCCGATAGCGACGAAAGAAAGAACAACTTGAAACCATAGAAAGTACTTAATCCACGACATAAGGTTTCTAGGGTCTTTGAATTCTTCTTTTTTATCTGACATTTCTATTTACTACCTTGCGTCTAGGCCACTTTACCAAGCTATTCTATCTGCTTTTATCGAGGCTATTGTTTATGTTTATTATTCGCTATCTACTGATATCACGATTAAAGAGCGTTTGTTTACTACCTTGCTTTTAATTAAGCTTTTTACCTAAGTGTGTTCTCTAAGAGTTCCTGAAACGGTTTTGGCAAAGCATTACGGGCTATACGTGTGATCTTAACTTCATGTTTTTGCCACAATAATCCTACATACACCACGCCTAAACCAATAGCCGTTAAAGCAACAGGAAAAAGCCAACTGTCTCTAAACACATTCGAGGCCAAGTGCCCTAAATATAAACAGCTGCCTAACGCACCAAATATCACAAATACTTTTCGAACCAATAATGCGCCTAGCCCAATCATGACAAGGTTTATACAAAAATATAAAAACTTTGAAAGTTCGCTGTCTGAGTTTTGGCTGGTAAGCCCACCCCAAAACGCAATAACGCCGAATAAATATAACCAAAATGCGTAGTCGGCAGAGTGCCTTGACCGTAAATCAACCCAAAAGGCCAACAAGGTCATAGCTATGCCAAAGTACATAGATACTTGAGCGCGAAACTCCCATGTGTATGAATTCCACATATCGTCTTGGTCGATGAGAAGCATGACAGCATCCATACTGATGTACCACAGTGTTACTGCTATAGGCATTATCAAAAACGGATACTTGTACCGCCAAGCCACTATCATGCCGGTCACCAATGTGCCTAGTTCCATGTACAACCACAGCCATTTGACGCGTGTATGAAACTGACGATAGACTGTATTGTCCTCGGGCCAAAGGCCAAGCCATTGCTGAAAACCATAAATAGCAAGCGGTGTTAAACACACTACAAAGGTTGCGCAAATACCTGCAGGAATAATTAGGTTTTTATTTGCTAAAGAGTTAGTAAGTTTTAACCCTACGCCAGCGTAGAGCAATGATATGAAGATGATCCCCAGCCCCCAAACTCTTCCCACCCTAAATTCATAAACAAAGTCATGGCGCCAATAGCGATAATACCGCCCAGATAATAAAGAATGTGAGTAAAGGTGAAAGCGGAAGCATGCTGGCTTTCTGCCTGAAAGAAGCTGTAGAGGTCAATGCCCTGCTGTTCAGAGATGATATTCTTCGCGACTGCTTTTTGAATACTTGTTTTCGTTACTTCCATGTACTTCTCTGAATTAGCTTGTAGAAATTAGAGCTTTTACTTTACTGGGTTATAAGTAAAAAGCCAGCCTAGAGAAGTTACAGAGTATTACTCGTCGCTTTTTCGTAAGCCTTCTCAGATTTGTTCCACATTAAGTGGCCAAAAGCGATACCTGCAATGGGAAAAATGATCAAAGCAATGATTGGGCGTACCCAAATATTTTACGATGGTTCAAGAAATTCCATCAAAAAGACCCAGAGGATGGCGGTAGGTAGGCCCCATCCCAAAACACCGTTTGCTAAAACGAAGCGCTGTTTTCCCTTCTCTCGCGTTTTCGCCCACTTATCCATATTCATGAAAATATCCTTTTTAGATATTAAGCAACCAGTACAAGGCAAACAAAAACAATGATTAGGCTAACTACACCAACCGCAAAGGTCCTTCTTTCATCTCTACCCGCTCGCGGGTATTTGCCAAAGGTTAAAAGCTTAAGCACCACATGGCCTGTACCTTTTATAACTAATTCAATGATAGCTTCTACTACTATCCACTTAAGTATTCGAAGCACAAAGCGGCCCAGCGGTTCTAAAACGTCTTCCATAACATTAATGCTCTTGATTCTTATATATGCTCGATAACAAGCAAAACCCACATTGCCAAAACAGCAACAAAATTGACGGTAAAAACCATACCACGCAATCTAATATTGTTGGTAAATATTTGAACAATGCTGTGTAGCACTCTGCCAATTACAAATACCCAAGCCAAGTAGATTTGCACACTGTCTATTGGTTCATCCATTGCGATAAGCAACACACTGGCAATGTAAAAAAATAGTGGCCACTCAAATTGATTGCTTAGGTTCGCGCTGATTTTAGGCTGAATATTGCCGAAGGGGTTTGAACCATCTTTGCTCTGCCCCACTCCCCACACAATCGGTGCGCGAGCTATGGTGAGTAATGCGTAAAGTGCAGTACAAAGAAGTACATGCGTAAATAGCGGAAGTATTAAACTGGACATATTAATGCGCTACACATTTTAACTAGTTAAACAGCGCCAGCGAATCTAATTTAAAGTGATAAACAGAAAAGGAAGTATTTTCTTCTTTTAAAGTAATAGTTAGCATAGCGTCTCCATTCTCATATACAGCAGGTACTGTATAGGTAACAAAGGTGCCCGAACCTCCCCCTACAAGCGCTCGTGATGTCACCGTGTTGAACTGATACTCACCAATTTCAACTAACTTACCCATTTTTGATAAAGCCCTTATGAGCCTTTCTAGATCGTTCTCATCAATATTTTCAAGCTCAGACTCAGTAAGATATCTTTTAAACGTATCTAATTCCCACGTGGAAATATCTGCTATTGCAGTATCCATAAAGGGAATGGCAGTTTCTTCATACTGAGAGGATTTATAGCCTGACCATACAGCGACTAGGGTAAACAAAACGACAAGGGTGAGTATCGCGATTCCAAATCCCTTTAAAATTTTCTTAAACATAATTTTCCGTACAAAGCACTGTATTGAATAGCCTAAACATCATAGGTTCGCAATTAACCAACAAAGTTGCGAGGATTAGCGCAAAGCCTAACCTCCGCATGAATGCTCACTAGGCCAACATCTCGTTAAAGTAGAAAATAACACTATGATTGATGTCTTACCATTACTCTTCGTATTTTCTTATCACAGCTACTTTACCATCCTCAATCTCTAGCACTTCTAATGTTTGATACTCTAGTTCAATAAGTCTTTAGTTTGCGGGTGAATGCCTTTACTCGTTGTAGTGTATGAAATAGCTACCGCATTGTGCGCCGGTATAATGTGGTTGAGTTGGGCGGCATAAGATACGTGTGCACCTAAGTAATAAAGCATCCCCTCGCTTTACCATCGGGCATGCGGGAATCGTCAGAATCGTACGGTAAATGCTGATGAGCAACATCACTACTAAGCAGCGACAGATATTTATCTAAATCATGCTCTGTAGCATTAGGAGATTGCGTTGCTGACCACGCATTAAAGTATTGTCTGCCAAGTTCTTCTAAATCAGTTTGTGCAAATACTTGTATCGACCACAAATAAATAAGCGCTGAAAGTAAAGCGCTTTTCATGAAAACCTCCCTGTTTGAGTCTCAATTCGTGTTTAATAGGCAAAAATGACATAGTACGTAGCTTAGTGCGGGATATTTTTCGTTATCATTTTTTTATTGCCGCTATAGTTTTCATAAAACTGCTGGTGTGCAGTATAAGAGAACGTATCGTCTCTTTTTGTATATTGGGCAATCCAGTCTATCAACATGGGTAAATTATCATCTTGAGCCTGTTTGGTATCGTATTTATGGGGCTCCCAAGGTCTTGCTTTCGCGTTAGCAATACACAACTCAATGGGTAAATTCATAAATATAATTTCTGAAGAGTGCCCCTCTACCAGCTTAAGAAAATATAAAGTGCCTGTCTTCTTTAGTTCTGTCTTCTTTAGTTCTTTAGTTAGTTTTGCGGGATATTAATCTCTGCGGTCATGTAGTCCACGTTGTTCCCTGATAGGAATACTCGAGTACCTTTGACTTCACATTCCACGCTGCCCGACCGTTTAGATAGCTGTCGAGCACTAAGCTTGTTGCGACCGAGACGGCTAGCCCAGTATGGCGCAAGTTCACAATGGGCAGACCCTGTGACCGGATCTTCGTTCACTCTAAGCTTAGGAAAGAAACAGCGGCTGACAAAATCGACCTCTTGCCCCGGGGCAGTTACAACCACACCCCGTAGTCCAAGCTCTTTAAGCTTTTCAAAATCCGGTTTTAGTGATTTTATTTCTTCTTCAGAATCAAAAACAACGAGATAGTCGAACCCGGATAGTACTTCCTTCGGGGCTTTGCCGAGCGCATTAACTAGCGCTGAAGGTGCTTCAGTGTTGATAAGTGATGCAGCCGGAAAATCCATACAAAAACCCGTGCCACTTCGCGTGACAGTAAGTGGCCCACTGCGGGTATGGAAAACTACTTCCTGTTTGTTGTAATGTAGATGAGTGTAGAGTACATGAGCCGCAGCAAGTGTCGCATGCCCACAAAGATCAACTTCATCTGCTGGCGTGAACCATCTCAACTCATAGGCATTCCCCGTCGGTACGAAAAATGCGGTTTCAGAGAGGTTATTTTCTTCAGCAATAGCCTGCAACAAACTATCATCAAGCCAAGCTTCTAATGGGCATACGGCAGCCGGATTACCTTCAAAAACATGGTTTGCAAAAGCATCAACCTGAAACATCTTAAGCTTCATCTATCTTCCTTTTGTATGCTGAAAACCCAACGCTAAGCAGTTAAGGCTATTCAAGTGCTGGTACATATCGCTAGGCCCCTTTTCGTCTTTTGATTGAAAACAAGCCGAACCAAAATGCCCCTTCCAGAACGAGCCCCAAAATAATGAATAGGAACATACCTGACTGAATTCGCATACTGTAAGATGTTATAGCCGCGACTAGAAGAGCCAGAGCAATAAGAATTCGATAAATACCTTTCATTTAAACTCTCCTTTTAAATGCTTAATAAAAAGGCACAAAGATGCCTGTCTTGTTTAATCTAGTTTAATCAACTTCTAAGCTTTGCGCTTTAACCAATTTGTAACATGGTGTCTCTAACGAAGGAGAATAAACGAGACAGGCATAACTTGAAAAATCCCAAACTATCCCCTCGTACACTTTCCTCAACCTAAATCCTTATTCAAACTAGTAAACGATATAACCAGAGCCAGACAGACACTATGCCCAAAGCCCGAAAGTCACAAATTAGTTTATCGGATACGCCCTATTATCACTGTATTTCGCGCTGTGTTCGTCGTGCTTTCTTGTGTGGCGAGGCAAACGGTAAAAGCTTTGAACATCGTCGCCAATGGGTAGAAGACCGTATTCATGTTTTAAGTGAGGTGTTCGCAATTGATGTATGTGCTTATGCGGTAATGAGTAATCATACGCACCTGGTATTACACGTAAACAAAGAGAAAGCAGACGCAATGAGTACAGAAGACGTGATTCAACGTTGGCATAAACTGTACAAGGGCACATTACTCTCGCAGCGCTACATGTCACTAGATGCACGTAAAGATTTACATGAAATTCAAATTAAAGCGGTGGAGTTAACAGCTGAAGTATGGCGTAAAAGGCTATTTGATATCAGCTGGTTTATGCGTGCACTGAATGAATATATTGCTAGGGCAGCTAATAAAGAAGACGACTGCACGGGTCATTTTTGGGAAGGACGGTTTAAATCTCAAGCGCTATTGGATGAGTCAGCCCTTGCCGCCTGTATGGCTTATGTTGATTTAAACCCAGTACGAGCAAAAATGGCTAAAACACCTGAAACATCAGACCATACCAGTATTAAATACCGAATTAACGCAGCTAGGGTCGGCAAAACACCTAAACGACTTATGCCTTTTGCAGGCAACCCAAGATTAGAGATGCCATACGGTTTACCTTTTACTCTTCCAGACTACTTACAGCTTGTAGATATAACCAGCAGATATATTCACCCAAACAAGCGTGGCAAGGTTGAGCATAACCTACCCTCTATTTTAGAGCGCCTCAATATTGAACAAGAACATTGGATAACATTAACCACGCAGTTTGAAACCTGCTTTAAGCACGCCGCCGGCAAAGTAATTCACCTGGAGCAATACGCGCAGAATCAACATCAGAAACGGGTTCAAGGACGACACAGTGCGATGCGATTACTCGGTTAACTTTGCAGTTTAATAGAGAGTAACACAGGCACTTATGTATGCATCTCTACATAACAATTCCGGGTTTGTTAAGAACCTATTTTTAGCAATGCACATTCCTATGCGTATACTTAATATGTAGAACAATTTGGAGTAATTGCATGCAAGATTTATATGACATCCATGCCCCAAAAAAAGCGACTAATTTGAGCGTAAACAGCGACTTATTACAAAAAGCTAGAGACTTAAAAGTTAACCTGTCTGCAACCTTAGAACAGGCACTTAAAGACAAGTTGAAAAGTGTTGAAGAAGAAAGGTGGAAAAAAGAAAACAAAGCTGCCATAGCTGCGTACAATGAGTTTGTTGCTGAGAACGGCTGTATAGGGGATGAGTACAGGAACTTCTAATGGCACAGTTTGATGTTTACAGAAACCCAAGCTCAAAAACAAATAAAGTCAGCATTAGCTGGAGTACACAAACATGCCTGTCTTGTTTAGTCATGCTTGTCTTTTTAAGTCCTCTCCCAAAAATGCCTGTCTTTTTTAATATAAACATGCCTGACTTGTTTAGTGTTATTCACGAAGAGATATTTCACTCCTGTTGTTCTCCATAATTTTGAGGAACAGTTTTCTTGCTAGAGCTGATGGGTCATTTAAGCAATTTGAAGGATATTTATTCCAGATCTTGTTCAGTAACCAACTTGGTAACTCTGTACCTTCTCCGTCCCACTCTTCCGTTAACCACCTAGCCAATATTCTCTCATGAGGTGCCATGAGGTTCTGATATTTGGTTAAAACAATTAGGTGATGATTTTTCATAGAAAAACATAACGCCGCATTCAGCGGCTTGTCCGCTGCCGCTAATATGCCTGTCTCGTTTAGTCCAAATACATCAAAGTCACTACACAAACATGCCTGTCTTGTTTAGTACCGATTCGTATTGATACTCCCAACGTGAAACAAATATGCCTGTCTTGTTTAGTGTTCGAATTTAACCCATTAGCAGCAGAAAAAACTGATGCAATAATTGAAAAGAAAGTTGAAAACTTGAACCAGCAACCTCTTATGGGAGTGGAGAGAGAGGGTATACCGGGAAGACTGTTAATAATTCCAGAGGTTTCAATG